>JAJZEJ010000691.1 GCA_021828635.1 Chloroflexota bacterium | reverse complement strand
GATGAGAACCCACGAATTGGCCGATCTGCTCACGAATATCGTCCTGCTATTACGCCGGATGCCCAATGTCACCTGGAGCGAACTTCAACATATGCCAACCGTGGTATCAGCACCAGAGTCATCGACAGCTACGCCTACTATGCCGCCCACGAAGCAGGCAGAACAAGCAGAGCAGGTAGAACAGGTAGCGAGCAAAATATACACCCAGACCGAGTTGCAACCTAAGACGGTCAAGGCTTTGAAGGCTCTTGCCGATGAACTCAATATCATCTATACTTCTAAAGCTAAGAAGGATGATCTGATCGACAAAATTCTCGCAGGCCAGAATGGGCAGGGACACAGCGAACAATATCAGATACAATATATCTAGATGCAGAGTATTTTTTCGCTAGCAAGGATAAGTTACTATCCATGAGCCAGACATCGCCGACCTATAGCGGCCCAACACCAGGTTCAGAGGAACAAGTCGCGGCTATCATCGCTGAATTGCGTCGCCTCTATCCTGATGCGGCCTGTTCACTCAATTTCTCCAATCCACTGGAGTTGCTGGTTGCCACACAACTGTCAGCACAGTGTACCGACGAGCGCGTCAATATCGTCACCGAGACACTGTTTAAGAAATATCGCACGGCAGAAGATTTCGCAAAAGTCAGCCAGGAAGAGTTGGAGCAGGATATTCGTCCAACAGGCTTTTATCGCAACAAAGCAAAAAATATTCGTGCCGCCAGCCAGCGCATGATTACAAACTTTGGTGGTGAAGTGCCGAACACGATGACGGGGTTACTCAGTCTGGCAGGTGTGGCACGCAAAACCGCCAATGTTGTGCTGGGCAATGCCTTCGGCATCATCGAAGGCTTTGTCGTCGATACACACATCGGGCGACTCTCGCGCCGTCTAGGCTGGACCACCAATGAAGACCCGGTGAAGGTCGAGCAAGACCTGATGCGCATCATTCCGCAACAAGACTGGCTCGATCTCTCGCACCTACTCATCTTTCACGGACGCGCCGTCTGTAACGCCCGTAAACCGCTCTGTGCGCAATGTACCCTGGCCTCACGCTGCCCCTCTGCCTTCCATGCTCTGTAGGGGCCGATTTTGCAGTTTGTTACAACGCATCATCGATCCCTACGAATGGCTATACACGCACAAGGAGCGCACCTGGAAGCATATGGCCCTCGAAACGTGTCGCCCGACTGATCTCGCCATCCATTTGGATGTGCAGAGTTTCTCGGCTCTCAATCGTCACGCTACTACCACGGTGGAAATGCACCATCGGCAAATGTGTATGTTCGCCACGCTGAACACGTGGCAATAGTTGTAATGCACGCACAAGCGGTACATAGTCAATCTGGCAAATATCGAATAGCCCATCGGTGTAATCAGCAGAGGGGTTAATGCGAAAACCCGCGCCATAGGTTGGTCCATTAGAAACGGCAAGCAAGACGCAATGGCATTCAGTCTGTTCTGCCAATATATTTACACCATCCACAGTGCAGGTCAGCCAGGGACAATGCTGATAGCCAAAGAGCAGTTGACGAAGCGATGCTGTATAATAGAGCCGCTCGCCACTCATCAAGGGATATTTTTTCAAGGCTGTCGCAGCAGCACCGATATCGGCATCCAATCCGACACTAAAAGCATTGGCGAAGTAGCAACCATTGACCATACCAGCATCAACAGCAACCAAACGACCATGCAAGGCACGTTCCAGAGCTTCGGTAGGCTCATGCGGAAGTTTGAGCGCGTTCCAGGCAAAGTCATTGCCAGAGCCAGCACCTACGATGCCCAGGGGAACATGTCTGCCACTGGCAAGAATACCATTAACGGCCTCATGCACGGTACCATCGCCGCCCACAACGACGACCGGTCGTCCCAGCTGGGCCGCCTGCATGGCACGTTCTTTGGCCTCACCCTGGCACGCCGTTTCTACATATTCGCCTTGTTCCTGCTCGACGCGCGGGCGAATCACAGCACGATAGTGCTGCATATGCCCTCTATTAGCGGCGGGATTGAGGATAATAAGAGGTTGCCCAAATGACTTCACCGTCTCCATAAGCCATCGCTCCTTTGCGAGACACCATTTTGGGCATCATTGTATCATGCTTTTGTTACCTCTACAATTGCTTGCGTCTTTCTTGACAGCGGAGTCGTATTCTAACAGAAGGGTCGGTTGGATTTTACGCTCATTGATGCTTAAAGCAGAGAGGAGGCATTATGAATACCATCATCATGTTTGGTCTACTCGTTGTGTTCGCGCTAGGCACATTGCTCATGACATACATACTCATCATCGACCCGGATAAGCAGCCAAAACAAGAACTTGAGAGCATACAAAAGGCATCTTTGCCCAGTGCCTATCCACCAATCATTTACGGCGTCTTCGCCGCCATTATGCTTTTCCTCTGTGCTGTGACAGTACTGGCACGCCGTAGCCACACATAAACTCATCAGACAGTAATCGTACCATCACTATTAACAGTAATCTGAATGCTTGGTAGTGGATTTGAGGCCGGTCCCTGCACCACTTGACCATTGTTAGCAGGATCAAACATAGCACCATGCAACGGGCAAACAAGCTTCTGGTTGCCAGAGTTATAGTTCACAGGCACACCCTGATGAGTGCAAGCACGATAATAGGCCACAAAATTACCATTTTGTAAATGAATCAAGATGCCACCACCACCATTATGAGGATCGGTAAAATTCTGTGAGCTATTCGTACCCATGCTTGTAGAGCCGATGACGGTGCCGGTATGTGACGGAGTTGGCGTTGGTGTCGGTGGCTGTTGCGTCGGCGTAGGAGTTGGCGAAGGTTGGCTCGTTGGTTGCGCCGTGGGCTGACCCGTCGCCTGGGCAGTGGGTTGTGCTGTCGCTTGAGCGGCCGGTTGCGCTGTGGGTGAGGGTTTCGTTGTCGGCTTAGGTGTCGGTTCTTTGGTTGGCGCGGCCTTCATAGTGGGAGACGGTTGGGCTGTTGGCATGGTAGTCGTAGTAGCAGAAGGCGATAGCGCAGTAGTAGCCTGCTGATGCAGATGGCCCTCGATGAAACGAGCTAGCCCAATACCACCAATGCCGAGAATGCCGACCGCAGCTACACCACTACCAGCCAGAACCACCAATGCACGCCTGCGCTCGGCCTGTGTCGGCTGACGGCGTTTACGCAAAGCGGATGTTGGTCTGAGCGTCGTGGTACGTGTTTGAAAGGTTCCTGGTGTCTGCCCTTCACCTTGCCCTAGCGAGACAGTGGACCACCAGACAAATGGGTCCGCCGAAGGCATAGCATCACCATTAAGAACAGGGATTCCACCCGTCACCTGCCCTTCCGGGCCTTTACCTTGAGCAGCTTTTACCGCAGGCATCTGACTGGTAACAATCGGCGGATTGAGTTGCCACTTAGCATCTTGCTTCTTTAACATACCAGAGACTGTGCGTTGGCGTCCAGTCAACGAGGTTGATACTTTGCTATCACCAGCTATCTCTGCTAACGTCTCTTCATCAAACCAGTTAACAGTCGGTGGTAGTGTCACCTGCGTATCTACTATAGGCTGCTCTTTGCTTTGGGGAACACTCTTAGCCATCGCAATTACCAGCATCGCACGCTCAAACGCACGCGCCAAATTGCCAGCAGACTGAAAACGCTGCTTAGGATTACTCTCTAACGCCTGCTGCACAATCAGGTCTAGCCCGGCTGGCACATCGGGACATAGAGCAGAAACCGAAGGTATTGGTTGGTCGATACCTTGTAGTGCGGCTTCTACGGATTGCATCTGCGGGAATGGTAACGTACCAGTCAAAAGCTGGAAGAGTAGCACACCCAGGGCATAGACATCCGTGCGAGCATCTATCGCCGCGCCATGTAACCATTCAGGAGGCATATAAACTGGTGGACAGAGTGGCGTACCCACAACATTGTATAAATGGGCATTGGGCTGACTATACAACTCAATACCTTGCATGCTTAAAAGATGGGTAAAACCAAAACCGGCAATACGCACACCCTGTTTCTCGGTTAGTAAGATCGAAGAAGGAATTAAGGCACCATGAAAAATGCTCTGACTATGAGCATAATCCAGAGCATCTGCGATCTGTTTCACCAGCACCAACGCCTGTTCAGCCTTAAAGCGTGGATGTGTATTCATCACACTAGCAAGCGAATTCTCTTTCACAAACGGCGTTACTAGATAGGGATAACCATATTGCTCACCTGCGGCATAGAAGGGAAGAATATGTTGGTGTTGTAAATGCGTTAAAGATGCACCATCATGCAGAAAACGCACTCTAAAATGTTCTCGCGCCTGTGACGAAAACTCAATCGGTAGGAGAAAGGTGGTAATCATCACCTGCTGCTCTTGAGCCACGTGTGACCCCATATATACGGCGGTCAATTTACCACTACCTAATAGTCGTTCAATGCGGTATTCCCCCAGCACCATCCCTAACAGGTCAGTCTGTACTGTTGGCATATTCATCCCCCAACGACATGCTCTCTTCGATTTAATCATTTCTTAATATCGAGAGGCATGTTTCACTTGATTTACTTTCATGAGAAGTGTACACAGCCCTCTCTATCTCGTCAATTTTGCCTGCTTCGTACAGGACTTGTGGGTAGGACAAGATGTGTCTTTCTTTACCAACAGGTTTCTTGTCTACTTGGTTTTTAAGGCGCGATAAACAGTTTTTTCGGACGTGATAAATCACGCCCTACTTCATATAATTCTCATATCGTTGCACTATACCAAGTTCCCACCCTTTGGGAAAAGTGGTCAGGGAATAAAGAAGTACAAGAGTACTAAAAAGGTCTGCAATTATCCCTTTGATAAACAAAAAACGCTATTATGGAAAAGAGTAACATACATTCAGGACTTTGCAGGCGAGGAGTAACGTTGTGAGCAAACAGTGGTCCTATCTTATTGTTGGCAATGGCATCACCGGTATTACAGCCGCAGAGGTACTGCGGACAGAGGATAGTAACTGTTCTATCACTATTGTCGCGGATGATCCCTTTCCTGCCTACTATCGGCCTGCGCTTAAAGACTACCTCGGCGGACGCCTATTAGAAGAGAAGTTGTGGGCGCGTCCAGCAACCTTTTACCAGGAGCAGCACCTGCGTTTTATTCCAGCACGTGTGATGGGTATTCAGCCTGATCGTCACATAGTGCAACTACACAATGGGCAGCAGCTTGGCTATCACAAATTGCTGCTCGCCAACGGTGCGCGTACCAGAACGCTGGCCTGTCCTGGCCTCAACCTGGCTGGTGTCTCTACGTTGCGCACTATCGCAGACTATCAGCAGGTGCTACGACGACTGGAACACGCGGAGCGCATCGTCATCACAGGGAGTGGAACGCTAGCCCTGGAGAGCGCGGAAACGTTACGCCACCGGGGCTACGAGGTAACACACCTGTTACGTAATCGCACGCTCTGGTCAGAGGTGCTAGATACCACAGCCTCTGATATGGTATTGCAAGAAGAGCTACGCGACGGCATTGATGTTCGTTTAGAGGAAGAGATTGCCGAAATTATCAGCCAGCATGGTCAGGTCAAAGAAGTACTCACCACACGTGGCAACCGCATCCCTTGCGCCATTGTGCTAATCGCTATCGGCATTGAGCCATTAATTGACTTCATCCAAGCCAGTGGTATCGCTTGCAAGCGTGGCGTGCGCGTCGATACTCACATGCGTACCAACGCACCTGACATTTTTGCTGCCGGTGACGTTATCGAAACCAATGATCCCCTTACCGGCAAGACGCGCGTGCTTGGACAATGGTATCCTGCCATTCAGCAGGCACGTATCGCAGCTTATGCTATGCAGCATGCGGATACACCACCCGATAGCGGAGCGTTCTATAATGCTACATTTCTCTATGGGCTGGATTTCGTCTCGCTCGGCACCAGTACACTGACATTTGAGGATGCACGCCTGCAAACAATCATTGCAGACCCTCAGCCACGCAACTACCGTAAACTACTCCTGCACAATGGTATTCCAGTCGGCGCACTATTGCTCGGCGATAGGCAGCAAGCCAGCGCACTCAAACGCGCGATTGACTACCGCGTGAACCTCTCGTCGGTCGCAGGTCGCATCTTCCAGGACGATTTTCAGCTTGACACATGGCTCGATCAACAACAGGTACCGGCTGTCGTCGCCAACACTGCACAAGCCAGAAACTCTAGCGGCAGGCTGCCTTCACTATTGACGGAGCAGAACGCTGGCGCAAGCTATAACGCCTTCCTTGTGCCGGTGACACACCCGCAACTTTCAGTACCACTCAGCGAAATCCAGCTTAGCCCGCTCACAGGACAGCCCATCACTATCGGGCGACAAACTGACATGGCCCTTCAGTTCGAGCATGGCACAGTCTCACGCCAGCACGCTGAGATTCTCTATCAGCAAGGACACTATCAGTTACGTGATACAGGTAGTTCTTATGGCACCTATATTAATGGGCATAAACTTAGTAATGCGGAAAGTTATGTGTTGCGCCACGATGATCGCGTGCGCTTGGGCGACCTGCTCTTTCGCTTCCAACTGCGTGCAACCGGCTCCACTAGCGCCTTGCCAGCAGCATTCAACGAGCTTTCACCATCTAACACCGTTTTTCTGCATGTGCGTGACTCGCAACTGCAAGCCAATACCACACGCGCCATTCCAGAACAGCTTCTCAATTCACTAAGCAACATGCCCACACTGGTGGTTTTGGCACAGCATGCACAACCGACTATTATGCCGTTAGAGAACGGCAAACGCATCACGATTGGGCGCGACCAGACCAACGATCTGCCCGTTGATGATGCGGCTTGCTCACGCCGTCATGCAGAACTATTTAGCGCACCCGACGGCTTCTATATTCGTGATCTTGGCAGCAGCAATGGCGTCTTCGTCAATCGCGTGAAGATCAGCAATCCCTATCATCTCACACATGGCGACCGCCTTGTGATCGGCAACCTGCTCCTGTACTTTTCTCATCGCCAAGCAAGCATTTCGCCGCAATCCGAAGCGAGCCAACACACACAATCGCCCGGTCAGAAACCGCTAGCAGAGCGAACCGTCATAACCGGCCTGGCGCATCGCAAGGAAACACAAGCCTTGAGCAAAGAGCGCGTTAACTTTGAGATCGATATGTGCATTGGTTGCGACCGCTGCATGAGTGCGTGTCCCATTCCTATGTCATCAATGGTCAGCATTGCCGATCTCAATAGCGCCACGACTACCAAACAGGTCGCTCCACATGTCGCACGCTTCACCTACGAGTGCATCATGTGCGGCTCCTGCGTGCCGGTCTGTCCGGTCGATAATCACCGCGATCTGCTGATGCTCTCGCTCAAGCAGCGCCTCGGCGTCTCCTGGGATGATCGGCCCGATGTACAACGTATTGAGCAAACCTTACCCAATGGCTGGAGTATAGCGTTCCTACTGGCGCGTTTGCGTGAGCATCCAGTATTGAGCGATACACAGACTATACCGGATAATTACCTGCTGCATCTCTTCGCCGCCTCGCGCCTGCTAGGCTTACAGGCAGGTGAAACAGTCTTCCGCGAGGGAGCTTATGGACGTGGGCTGTACCTGATACTGGATGGTAGCCTTGAACTGACCATGACCGAGGCGGATGAGCGCGAGATGCTCCTTGCTATCCTGCAACGCGGCGAGTATGCAGGCGAATACGGCATGCTCACGGGTCAGCCTTATCCAACCAGCGCACGCACACATAGCCCTTCGTTGTTGTTGTGCATACCAGAACAGGTCATGCAACGCTTCATGGAGCTGGCCCCACGAGTACGCCGTTTCTTCGACCAGATACATGCCGCGCAATCTGTCGGTGCTATCCTCAAACGACTCGCGCTCTTTCAAGGCGTGGCCGATGCCGATATTCAGGCAATGGCAACACAGGCACAGATTAAATGCTATGAACGAGATGAGCGGCTCTTCGCGGAAGACGATCAGCAGGGTCGTCCGGCGCGTGAATCACTACACCTCATTCTGGAAGGCTTTGTCAAAGTCGCACGCTTCACAGTCGCAGACACCGGACATAATAGAAGCGTAGAACAGGCATCCCGGTTGAGATTGAAAAACGAGCGCATCATCGCGTATCGCCAGGGCGGCGATTACTTTGCCGGCGGCCTCGATCTACTGGGCGATGGACGCGCGGTGACCGTCACCTCGATCAATCGCACCCGCGTCGCCGAATTTCCACGCACGGCGCTGATGATGCTCTTTCAGCGTTATCCAGAGGTTCAGCAGCGATTCAGCTTACGCCTACGCGAATATGTGGAAAGCGCAGCCTCTAGCGTCGAGACCGCGCAGTTCAAACAACTACTTTCAGTCGAGGCTCCAGCGCAGCAAGCGGTACGCGACGGACTTCACGCTATCGTGAGCGACGGCGTGGTAGAGGGTACAGAAGTCCTGGTAATTGACCTGGATAAATGCATTCACTGTAATGAATGTGAGGAGGCTTGCGCACGCCGTCACGGCCACTCGCGCATGAACCGCAAAGGCATGGTGGTTGGCAATATCAGTATCGCCACAGCCTGCCGTCAATGCCAAGACCCGGTCTGTATGCTCTGTAGCCGTGCCGGTATCGCACGCACCGCCGACGGTGAGGTATACATCACCGAAACTTGCATTGGCTGCGGTATCTGCGCTGAACGTTGCCCGTATGATGCCATCTCAATCATCGATGTGGGACAGACAGAGGAAGAGATCAGTTACACTAGCTGGCAACGCTTTAGCAAGTTCTTCAAGACAGGAATCACCAGAGAACACAAGCGTAAACCTATTCCGATGGCCGTCACCGGCAACAATGCCGCTCCCAGCCCACTCGATGTGGCGCTACCACGCGATGGCTATGCGGAGATGAGAAAGAAGCTGGCGATCAAATGCGACCTCTGCGCTGGCTATAAAGATCAGGCATGCGTTGAAGCCTGCCCAATGGGTGCGGCTTTCCGTGTACAGCCAACCGTCTTTTTCGGTTCAACAGAAGAAATCCTGCGGCGACGGGTACAATAGAGGAGAAACAGTTTTATGCTGGCAACCAAACAAACAAAACAGATGCAGACAACACAAGCTCCATTGCCGGGTCCAGTTAAACGTATCTGGAAGACACCAACAACGCGCGTTGCCTGGCTCTGGCTCGGTATTGCGCTCGTCATAACAGCTATTATTGGCGCAATCTTTTTCTACGCAATCAAAACCCAACAGTACCCCAGCGCCTATACTGATCCGTTGCGCCTCTTTGGTATCGTCTCCTTCGTGCTGGTGCTGATGACTATCGCGTACACGCTACGTCGTCGTTTCGTGCGCCATCTTCCTGGTAGCGTACAGGGCTGGCTCTGGCTGCACACCTGGTTTGGTATTGCCGCCATCATCATCGCCCTCTGGCACGCCGACTTCATCAACATCTACCCCTATTTTACTCTCATGCCCTCAATACTCATACAAGGCGCTGCCGGAATGAGTGCGCTCTACGGTCTGTTTTTCATCGTTCTCAGTGGCGTCATCGGACGTTTCCTGGATATGTGGCAGGCGCGTGTTATCGCGCACGAGGCGAATCGCAACGGTGTGGGGATTCCACAAGCTGTTGAAGAACGTCTGCACGAGATTGATCTAGCGGTAGGACGCTTGAGTGCGGGCAAATCCGCTGCCTTCAAAGACTATTGCACCGGCATCCTACGCGGCTCCCTATCGTTTAAAAGTATACCACCCGCATTGCCAGCTCACGAACAGGAAGATTTTCAGCGTGCCTGGGAAGCCCTCTCACAACACCACCAGCTGACACAATCGCTCAAACGCCAGCGACGCGCCCGCACCATCATTCGGGGCTGGCGCTATGTTCACATCACGCTGGCTTGTTTCGGCTTCACCGCTATCGGCTTACACAGCCTGTTTGGCCTAGCCAAAATCGTCCTGCAACTGCTTGGGCATAGCGTCCCTTACTAATTTGCTGTGAGTGCGCTGTGAGAATGCTTCCGCTTGCTGTGATCTGCCCGTGATGTCACGCAACTATCCTTATTGGTGTAGAGAGAAAGTACAAGACCTGTCCGGGAGAAAGTTCAAGGATGAACAACCCTCCCTCCATACAGAACAACTTTCTCTGGCATAACAGGGATATGGAAAATACCTGTTATGCCGCCAATGGCATCATTATCCTGATGCGTAAGGAGAATCTATCATGCGTAACATTACCGATATTCAACCTAAGACATCTATCCAAATTCCTGAGCCGCC
>JAJZEJ010000681.1 GCA_021828635.1 Chloroflexota bacterium | reverse complement strand
TCGTCTTTCCTCCTCGGAGGTTGGGAGTTGCACGCAGATGAAGAAGAAAAGCGTCAATATCTTGCTCTGTCAAAGCTTGAAGATTTTGAACGTCTGGATAGCGCTGGGAGAAAAAACTGAAAAATTTTCCGAGATAGTATGCACAATGATCGAGAGTCATTGCCGCCTTCCCAGCGGCAAGCAGGAATTTGGTGTAAGCTTTGACAATTGGACGAAAAGCTTCGGGTACCTGTGTAAAGTTGACATAGTAGTTATTCAGATGAGGGGCGTAGCGAAGCCCTGGGATATTGTGCGCATCCCATCGATCCTTGAGCAGTTCTGCCTCCAGTTGTGCTGAAGGGGTAAGGGCAGATGTTCCCTCTACAAGAGTGAGCATTGATGGTTTCATGACAATGATCCTTGTGGTGAGAGGAGGCAGACCTGCTCATGGGTTTGTTTCCATGCAGCTCGCAGAGCCTCTTGTGAAGGATGGACGTAGGTTTGGTAGGTCTGTTGGAAAGAGGCATGACCTGCCCTCTCTTGAAGCAACTCTGGTGGCCACCCTAGCTCCGCAAGCATCGTCAGTATCGTATGGCGCAGAATGTGAGGAGTCACATGAGTAATCCCTGTTTTTCGGCGCAAACGGCGAAAGAGGGAATCTACATCAGAGTAGGTCAGCGCCTGCCCTGAGCGTTCACCATGTAATTTGATGAAAAGATGGTTAGTTTCTACTTCTGCGGTATGGACTCGTCCCACATAGGCAACAATTTCATCAATCAAGTCGGAAGAAACGTCAATGGAGCGTGGCGCGTGGATCGTCTTGATTTCTGCTCCATTGGCCAAGTCTCCGCGATCCCGAATGTGGATGCGATTCTCAGCAACATCGACATCTTCGACGAACAGGGCTAGCGACTCCCCCACACGCATCGCCGTTTCGTACAAGAGGCGCACCAGGAGCCGATCTCGCTCATTGGCACAGGCGTTGAGGAGATCCTGGACCTGCTCCTTTGTGATGGTTTTAGGGCGTTGTCGCCTCTCTTCTTTTTGTCGGAGAATGTTTTTGGCAATGGGCGACCCCTTGGTAATGTGGTGGAGAAACCCTTTGTAGCGTCTGAAACGCCCTGGCAAGGAGGTGGTCGTTTTCTCTTTCAGATTGGTTGAAACCTCTTCCGTTCTCCAGTGATAGTCGTAAAAGCCTCGGACGACGGTTAGGGTATGATTGATGGTGCGGTTAGACCGTGCTTGCTCGACGGGATGGGCAGGGACAACCTTGAGCGAGCCAGAAGGGAGCTTGAGCCAGAGAACAAACCGAGAAAGGTCATCCAGCGTTACATGCTGCCAGTTGAGTTGTTCTTGGAGCAAAAATTCCCAATACAGTCGAAGTGCAGTCGCATATGAGCGTAACGTCTGACGAGCTGAACCAATACGATCCAAATACTTCAGGTAACGAACGACAGGTTCAACCAGTTCACCAATCTCGTCGATGACCACGTATCGCCGTTGGGTATTTTGTGTTTCTATCTCAACAACGCGCATATCCTCTACCTCCACATCACAGGTTTTTCTTGCTTGTCTCTTCTCTTTTTAGTATACGTCCTGTACCAAATGAAATCTATCAAGATAACGCTTCGTTGAGGAACTGAAAAAGGCCACAAGATATACTCTCTTTACGTTGCTGTCTCTGTCAAAAAGGAATCGAGATAACTTCAGAGGAAGGAGGGAGGCCATGAACCTGGACATTCCTGCCCAGTTTGCTGCGGACCTGACTGCGCTGCGGCGCAAAAAGCAGGCGGAGTTAAGTGGCGGTTGGTACCATCTGGGGATGCGGGTGCATCGCGGCAACTCCAGCCGCTATCGAGCAAGCTTTGTCGGCGAAGACGACGATCTGCTCATCATGGGCTGTGTGCAAGCCGTCCTCGCCCTGCTGGCGATGCGTCTGTTTGGGGTGCAAGTCGCGGCACTGCCAACAGGGCTAATCGTGGGCGAGGCCCGCATCCTGAGTCTCTCTGTGCAAGGGCGTACCCAGGGGAGCTATCGGGTCACCTGGCATCTTGAGCAGCGTCAGGCCCGTTACGGTGGCTTCCCCTATGGAACCACCTATCACCTGCCTCTGGTGCATCTGCTCGCTAGCCTGGTCACGGCCTATGTCCCTGCCTTATTAGAGCAAGCCGTTGCCCATGAGGAACTGCTAGAACGCTGGGGAGCGTTGCTGCGCCTGCTCGACACAGAGCAACCACGCACGGCACAAGGGTGGACCGACGCGCAGATCGGCGCGGCGTGTCGAATCTCCACTGTGCAGGATGCGCTGGAAGCTGTCTGTGATGCCCTGTGGTTCGATCTGCGCTACAGCCTTCCCAGGCAAGAAACCCGCCAGATCACGCTGGTGCGCGAGTCATCGCCTCTGATCACGCCCCTTGAGGATATCCAGTGGGTGACTCTTGAGAGCCTGTTGACCAGCCCACCCCGGCTGATCCGCAAGCGGCCACGTGGCACACGCTTACCAGGGGGGGTCGAGTCACCCTGCTTGCCTGCACCGCAACGCCGCCTGGGTCGCCTGGGAGGCGATGATCTTGTGCTGGCTGATGATGTGTGGTGATGTATGGTGATGTGTGGTGATGTGTGGTGCTAAAATCTAGACGCGGTGCTACGTATTGTCACCCGCGAACAGTGTCAAGAAAGGATATCTCGACTATGCAAGAATGTTTTCCGTTGCTTGCCGATGGCCTGTCCATGACCTGTCACAAGGACCAGTGATGGCAGAGAAAGAGAAGAAAAGTATGTCCCTTGTCCCCACTGTCCTGGTTCCGTTCCCTCCGCCAGCGCCGCATGTGTGTGTCTTTACCGCGTCATCTCAGTTGCACACGGTGCTACGCATCCTGGTCGAACAGGCGGGGATGCAGGTGGTGGAACCGAGCCTCTGGACAGATGCCTTTGCCTGTGCCAGCAGCACCGCCCCCACCGTGGTCTTTGCCGACCTCGATGCTGCCGAGGGCTATGAACTGTTACGTCGTTTGCGCCTGGCTCCCCAGATGCAGCAGACCACGCTGGTGGGACTGTCCACCTCGGCGAGCCTACGACGGCGCTGGCAGATGCAGATGATCGGCGCACGCCTGCTCATCACACCGTTTATGCGGGAAGAGGTGCTGGCACTGCTTCCCACTTTTCCATAAAGCCACTCGTGCTTCTCGGCTTGAAGCCGAGAAGCGAACCACCACTCATTTTTTGGAGGAACACTACAATGCTGTTTTCAACTCGTGTCAGTTCCATGAGGCGAGTCCTGGCACGTTTTCAGAAGGTTCGCCTTCGCAATGAAGGTCTTTTCTTTCGCTGTACCCCACACGCCGTTTTGCTGATGGCGGCTTCGCGTGATGGTGCGTGCCAGCTTACCTGGCCTCTTGAGGTTGCGCATGTCGAACAGGCGGGCGATGTGTCAATCCCGCTGTTCGCGTTGGAACAGGTTCTGCATCCACTCCACGATGACGACATCGTTACCATACACAGCGAGGGCGAGAAACTTCCTTGCTCCGTATCGGTGCTGCCCTCCCAAACCGCATCTCAGCCCATGCAGATCGCACAGTGGCAAGGCACCTCACCCTTCGCGCTCCCCCAGGTGGGAACAAAGGAAGAGCAGTATGCATGCCTTTCCTGCCAGCGCACGAAAGGAACGTTTCAGAGAGAGCGGTACGTTCCTTTTGCAGAGATATCCTTACCTCGTCAATCCTTAACTCAGATGCTCAAACACGTGGGATGGGCTGTCAGAACTCCTCAGCAGGATGCGCATGCGGTGCATCCTAAGCCGGTGTTCACCACGCTTTGGATGGAAATGCACGAAGGGATCGTCATCTGGACAGCCTGCAATAGCTTTCAGTTGGCGCAGGAGCAGTTCACCATGCTCGACCGTTCTCTCACCTGGCCTTTGCCCATGTTTCTTCCCGTGACATGGGTGCGCCGTGTGCTTCCTCTGTTTGCCAGGCAGGAGACCCTGCGCCTGGAACCACTCTGGCTAGAAAAGCGGCTCGTTGCCCTCGACGACCAGCCGGTTGCGGATGCACCCCTGACACAGCATCCCGTTGCTCTGCGTCTCACAGGCATGGACTGTGGGGGTGAGGTGCTTCTCAGGCTGCACGAGGAAACCTTGCCTCCCTACTACCACTGGATTCCCAGTCGGTGGACAACGCGCATGACCTGTCAACGCCAAGCCTTGCTTGATGCGCTGGTGGCAGCCCGCACACAGATTCAGGAGGAGGTAGAGAGGGGCAAGGATGAACACGCTCGCGTTCTCATCACGGTGGCACAGGTGCAAGCCGCTGAGTTGCTGCTTCGCGTCGAATCCTATCCAGTCTCATCTCCGAAGCACCAGAAAGACCAAAGCGAGGAGCAACAGCAGACACCGCGTCTTCTGGCAACGTATCGTCTTCCCGCCGTCGTAGAAGGGCCAGCCATGCACGTGCCAATCGAGGCATCCTTGCTCTGCACGGCGCTGCGTGCAAGCCGTGTCTCCCGAATTCATCTGGACCTGAGAACCCCCTACCGTCCAATCGTGCTACGTCCCGTTCTTGCGCAAAACTCTCAAGAGAGCGCCCTCTGGATGACCGGGGCGTTCCACGTTCCTCAGTACCCATATCAGGTCTCTGCGCAGACCGCACCGACCACCGTGCAGGAAGAAGGAGCCTATGACACGCAGGAAGGAGCAACCGATGGGAAAACCGCCGATGCGGTATGAGCGACCCCGCCTGGAAGTCGAGTACGACCAGGCAGCTTTAACGGCGCACGGATGCTGCTGTTTTGTTCCTGTGGTGCTGCGCGTATGCGGCGTGCCGCTGCACAAGCAGGTGTGTCTGGAAGTCACGGTCGAACGTCTGCGCGTTGTCAAAGATGGCGTTGCGCTCGATGACTATACCGAACGCCCGACCATGCTGCGCCTGACGGAGCGGTTTCAGGAGTACGTCGAAGGGAAGCTGGAACTGCTGGCCCGCGCCCACGCCCGCGAGACTGGCACCATAGGCATCACGATGTCTTCACCGTCGGGAACGCTTCTCTCACAGGTGGTGCTACGCTTCGATACTCGTCAGAGCAAGCCTGTGGTAGCAGACCAGTTGGGCTTTACCTCGCTTACGTTCGTGTCAACGCTCCGTTCTGACATGGAGCGTGAGAGCTTGCACGGGCATCTGCCGTTTCCCACGGCACAGCCACCATCCCGCTCATCTACCACGCCTACCACGCCTGCACGATTCGATACTGCCGATGAGGCGGTCGGCACATCATTGTGGGGTGACATGGCTTGAGCATGGCTTCCCTCTGTCACTGACTCTCTCCAAAAAGCATCGAAATGTGCCTGCCCTCATGAGAAAAGGCACGTTTCGCTCATCAATGAAAGGTAAAACCTTGATGAAAACCCATGATGCGATCAAAGTAGGCAGCGTTGTGGAACTCTACATCCAAAACGATGAAAAAACTTCTTACAGCTGGGTGATGCCTTTGGGAACGCTTGGGCGTGTGGTAGGCCAGGAGATGCTGCACAAACAGCATTTCTGGAACGTCAGCTTCCCTTTGCCCCAGGTGGATGTTGATGGCTACGTGATCTTCCCAGACGAAGACCACCCTGATATCCATGTCTTCTATCAGCATTTTCAGTTGAAGAAGGTACGTGGAAAAGACGCCGTTCCTGTGACGCTTGCTATTGCTCGCTTCGCTGACGAAAGTCATACGACCTACACGGTCTATGATGTCACCCACGATGAACGTGCGCATGCCACTCTCGACGAGCTGAACATGCTGTCGTGTGCTGATCTAGCGATTCTGGCCTCGGCTCCTGTGTCACAGATTGAACAGGTATGCGCTCAACACGGCTGGCATCTTCTCTATAAGGAAGAGGATCGCGTCTTTGCCTATGCGGTCAAGCTCCGTTGGCAGATAGGAGAAAAAGTGGAGCATCTGTCGGTCAAAGGCAAGGTCCGTGCGGCCAGCTTGGAAGAAGCCAAGAGACGGGCCTTACGGGTGCTTTTGCGGGATTACCCTCGTGAGGAGCAATTCAGTAGGCATGAGCAAGTCAAGATCATTGACCCTCTTGTATCCAGCGACCTCCACTACCATCACGGGGGCAATCGCCTTTCATTTTTGACACAGCCTCCAGCGTGCATCTACTGGTTGAGCTTTGAAAAGGCCATCATGATGCAATGGCTTGTCATCCCTTATTCGCACCATGAAAGGCGATTCTCTGTTCCCAACAAACAAGGAGTTATGTCTATGCAAAACACGGAAATCGTTGTACCCAAGCAGGATACTCTACCCTATGACCTTGAGCATTCATTCCTGGCGGCCTACCACATCCAAGCCCAACCGTATCGGTGCTGGCGCAATGCGGCGCTGGCGGTTCATCTTTTGCCGGAGGTGTTTGCTGACGGCGGCAGGTACGTGGAAGGCTGGATTGTCCTGCCCAGGCAGCATCACCTCGCCATCATCGAACATGGCTGGTGCCAGCTTGCCGATGGCACCATTGTTGATCCATCAATCCTGCTGGTGGAGCAACCGAGTCAGCCCATCTTTTACTTCGCCGGTTTGACGCTCACCCCTGAGCAGGTGCAAGAGCAGTGGCCAGGCGCAGTGTTGCCACTCGTGTGCCATAGCAAGTATGGCCGCGATGGCATGCAGCACCCTGGTTATCGACATGCCTATGAGCAAGCGTGACTCCAGGCCCGCACCTTGGCGGCGCAGCAAGGGCTGTCAGAGACGGCCATTCGCTGTCCCAAGCGCGACAACGACACGGTGTACGTTAGTGTGGTTGTGCAGGAGAGCCACGAATGATCTACAAAGAGCGGTGGCCGTTCCCTTACACGATTCTTGAGCAAGCGCCTTGCTGCGGTGAAATCAGTCGCGTGCGGGCCTCGCTCGGCGACCTCATCAAAGCGGCCAAAGCCTATGCCGCAGTGCATGGGCTCATTGACAATGGGTCCGTGATCCAGGGGATTGCCCCGCTTTGAGGCTATTACGCCAATCGGTGGTTTTGCACCCTTGGCATTCCCTTCGTGCAAGGGACCATTGAGACGCGGGAATATCCCGTTCCACTCCCAGAAGAACCTGGAAATATCGAGTTCTTCTTGGAGTGGTCGGTTCCGCTTGAATGCGATTCATGCATCGATGCTCAGGAAGAGTGAGGAGCAGAGCGCCACCATTCCCTGACTTCATGCCCTTTGCATGCTCCTCACATCTTTTTATTACCCCATGTTGCCAATACACTGTTTTGTTTCCTTCCCACGATACTAGGAGGTGTTTTATGGTTCTTTCCTGGCAAGCCATCTATCAAGCTGGATGGATCTGGCTCCTCTTGCTCTTGCTGGTCGGTGTACTTGATCTCACCAGTCGAGCAGGTGCGCAACGCACCTGCTTCAAGATACTCCATTACTACCTGGGTGCCGCGCTGCTCGTCTGGTGCTATGCGCCTTTCACCTGGCAGCGCGTCATCCTGGACCTGGGGACACGGTTCCTGCTCGTCGTGCTGGCCGGTGAACTGTTCTGGAACGAATGTGGCTCTGGGGGCGCACGATCCCACGCACACTCACTCTTGTCTCTGCTCGACCAGGGGAACAAAGCCGAGAAGAAGACGCTGCCTATGCCTGAGATACCACTCCACGAGGATGGGCTTCCGCGCACGTATCTGTTGCGCGTCCTGTATGGCCTCTATGCAATGGTCACCATTGTCTGGTTGGCACTGGGGATCAGTTTCATTGGGCTTCACTTCGTTTTGCAACCTCGCTAGCGCCCAAAGAGGTGATACGCCTTTCTGTCGCTCGCCTGACCTTCCCTGCCCACACATTCGATCATCATCCAGTAAGCCGTCAAGCCTTCTCACGCTCAACGAAGTGCGCCATCTCAACAACGCTACAACCCACTGCCATACCCCACTAGAAGCCAGCAGCATACTGCGCTGCTGGAGAAAAAGGAAACCTATGTCAGAAGACCTTGATGCGTCTGCTCTCAAGACGCTCTTTGAGTCCCTTTGGACAACCTATCACCAACCCATTTTCCAGTTTTTGTATCATCATGTGCGCGACCATGATCGGGCGCAGATCGCGGAAGATCTCACCCAGGACACCTTTGCGAGTGTCTATTCCGGCCTGGCAGCGATGGAAGGGAAAGACAACGAGTACCAGCTGCACACCTGGCTCTATACCATTGCCAGCAACAAACTCAGAGATCGGGCGCGGCGACTGACACTGCTTGCCTGGTCCTCGCTTGAGGGGATAGACGAAGACGAAGCGCATGCCGCCACCGATCCCCAGGAGAGCGTCCCTGAGTTGGTCGGTCTCTACGACGCACTCACCCATCTTGATCCACGCCAGCAGATGGCCCTGCTGCTCTATTACCGTGACGGCTATTCGCATGAGGAGGTGGCTGAGCAGCTTGGTCTGAAGGTGGGAGGCGTAAAGATGTTTCTATCGCGGGCTTTACAGGTATTACGAGCGCAGTATCAGGTATCCTCTCTCCGAGAAGACTGAAACCCTGGTGTTGTGTCGTACCATTGCACTGAACCCCTAGCGAAAAGGAGGGTGTATGTCCGAGGCTTCCGACGAGAGCCTTTTTATTGACCTCTACAACGACTATCAAACCAGCATCTTGAGATACCTGTACCAATGCCTGTCCAGTATGTCCGCTGCCGAGAGGTATCAGGTGGCCGAAGACCTGACACAAGAGACGTTTCTCAGTGCGTATGCCAATTGGCCAGTTTTTGAAGGCAAGGACCAACCGCACAGGATACGCGCGTGGCTCTACACCATCGCCAAAAACAAACTGAAGGATAGGTTGCGACGACACAAGCTAATCGTCTGGCATTCGCTGGAGGAAGCTGGATTGCCAGCAGAGGAGCGCGATGTCTTTGATCCTCAGCAAGCTTTTGTCGATGGCGAACCGTTGCGCCGGGCGCTCAGTCGTCTGCCTACCCAGCAACAAAACGCCTTGTTGTTGCATTATCGGGATGGTTATTCCTATCAGGAGGTGGCACAGCAGCTTGGGTGCAGCGTGAGCAAAATCAAAATGCTTCTCTTCTATGCACGTGAGCGGTTTCATGACTATTACCACTACTACCAGAACGGGGTCAGCGAAGACCACGATCACTGACCTCGCCAACTCCCCTCTGGTGAATTGATATGCAACGAGCCACGCTGCCCACGTCTTGCAAACTCAGCAGTATGGCTCGCCTCGTGTGATGACAGCGGTCACCGCATCTGAACACAGTATAACATGCAGGCCACTGTCATCTCAAGAAAGGTGACATGTATGGACTATAACACGCGCTATCGACTCTATAATGCCCCTCCTTCGCCTCCTGTCTTGCGTGGGATCGTCGTCGATGATTCACCCACTGTGTGCAACATCATTTCGACCATGTTGCGACGCTGCAACATTGAAGTGGTCAGTGTCGCCTCGGCAGAACTGGCGCTGTGGTATCTGGCCGCGCTCCTGCAAACCGGTGCGCCACTGCCAGACTTTGCGCTGATTGATATCGGCTTGCCTGGGATGGACGGCATTGCGTTGGTGCGCTACCTCGCCCGGAAAGAGCAGTACGCAGCGATAGACTGCATCATCCTCAGTCGGCGCGATGGCCTGGCAGACCGACTCAAAGGTCGTCTGGCGGGCGCGAAAGTCTATCTCACCAAACCGTTCAAAAGAACGGATATCCTTGAGACGCTTAGAACGCTCTTCCCCGAACAAGCGGCCCTACTCGAATAAGCCATCTTTCCCACAGAGCAAGCTCACCCGAAAGGTATCCTACTCGGATGAGCTTACTCTGTCTTTTCGCTTCTGAAAGGAGTACCTACTTATGTCTGACCCCTTTACCCCCTCTTCTACCTGGTTGTTGCCCATTGCGCTCAGTGCCGCTGTGCCACTGCGCATTTTAGAGTTGTATCAGCGAGGCGCGTGGGGCATTGAACCGTGGGAGATCGAGGGCGCACGCGCCTTCGGTCATGAACTGGCGACACATGGGGATCGGCTGCTCTTTCCCAGCCAAAAAAAAGGCGAGACAAGCGCCCTGTTCACAGGGTTGGTCAAGGCGCTCGCCATCCTCGCCCTTGTGACCCCAGGCGGTGTGCCAGGCAAGCTGTTCCGCTTTGACGGCCTCGCCATCCTCAGCGCCCACGCTGGAGAGGACGCGGCCCGAGAGTGGATCAACGAGCAGCTTCACCGCTATGATGAGGCTGTCAAACAGACCGAGTCGGTGCCGGTGAGCGTGCGCGACATGGTACCGGATGAGT
>JAJZEJ010000394.1 GCA_021828635.1 Chloroflexota bacterium | reverse complement strand
AGGGGCAACGGCAACTCGTGAATTGGATGCACAAGGACGGCTGGTTGTGCCGCCCTTTATCGATGCCCATGTTCACCTTGACGCCGTATTAACCGTCGGTCAACCACGTTACAACAATACGGGTACGCTACTGGAAGGCATTCAAATTTGGAGCGAGCGCAAACCCAGTCTGACCCATGAAGATGTGAAACGACGCGCATTAGAAGAGATTCGCTGGGAGGTGGCACAAGGAACGCTTTACATCCGTAGCCACGTCGATGTTTGCGACCCACAATTGACGGCGCTACGCGCTCTATTAGAGGTACGCGAAGAGGTGCGTGATATCTGCGAATTGCAACTAGTGGCCTTCCCGCAGGATGGTATCCTCTCATTTCCCAACGGGCGTGAGCTAATGCGCCAGGCGATGGAACTGGGCTGTGATGTGGTAGGCGGCATTCCACATTACGAATGGACACGCGATATGGGCGTTGAAGATGTGCATTATGCCTTCGCGCTGGCAAAAGAGTTCAGCCGCGACATCGATTGCCATTGCGATGAAACCGATGATCCCCACTCGCGCTTTACCGAGGTTATGGCGGCTGATACGCTAGCACAGAGCTGGCAAGGGCGGGTCACAGCCAGCCACTGTACAGCGATGCATTCCTATGATAATGCCTATGCCTTCAAACTACTAGGTCTGCTAGCCCGTGCGCAGGTGAACGTGATAGCCAATCCATTTGATAATGTCGTCTTGCAAGGGCGCTTCGATACCTACCCGAAACGCCGCGGCATCACGCGCGTCAAAGAATTGCTAGCGGCGGGCGTAAATGTTGCGTTAGGCCATGACTCAATTATGGACCCCTGGTTCCCACTGGGACGCGGCGATATGCTGGCGGCGGCCCAATTGGCGCTCTTCCTCTGTCATATGAGCGGCTATGAAGAGATCAACGACGTGCTGGACCTGATTACCACAAATGCCGCCAAAGCTTTGCGTATTCAAGACCGCTATGGCATCGAGGAGGGTAAAGCGGCGGACTTCTTAGTGTTGGATGCACCCTCAGCCTTCGAGGCGCTACGCCTGCTTCCAGCGCGTCTACATGTCTTCAAAGGTGGACGCGAGGTCGCAACCACAACGCCAGGGCGTAGCATAGTCAGGCGTACAGATAATAATGAAGAGCAAGCGGTGACATTTCGCATTCCATCCGCTGAGGTACGCTAATCCTCTACTTTTTTACAGAATATTCACAGCACGCGCCGCCAATAGCACGATCACAACCAGCGAGATAATGGCTTGCACCATCATCAATGCCTTCGCCGAACGACTTAAAGGAAAGGTATCAGTCGGGCTAAGAGCAGTCGCGGCAGTGAAAGCCAGAAAGACATAGTCGAAGAAATGTGGTACCCAACCGCTTGTATTGCCATCAACCTGTTGTGGAAACATAAAATCCGCCGCCTGATGACCTGTATCACGACGTTTAGCTGGCCCTCCTCCATCGACCTCCCAATACCAGAGTGAGAAAACCAGAATATTAGAAGTCCAGATTAGCGCAGCATCATGCAAGAGCTGAACAGCTTTCGTACTGCTGCTACTGCCGGAGAGCGTGAGGATCAGGAAGATAATGGCGCTCATCATGCCGAGAGTGACAACACCGAGTAACAGAAACATCAGTGAACGCCTGACCCGATAGGATAATGGGCGATTGATAATCCATTCCAATAGGAGTGGTATGAGCAGAACGGCTTCAATTGCAGAGAGGAGCCATACAGGACCAAGCGTCAGATTAGCAGGTAAGACAATATTGATGATAGCAAGAACAATAATACCGATCAGTGCCTGCCAACGTGGTGCAATCGGCACATCCTGTTCTGATTGGTTTGACTGATCTGCCGGAGCCTGTGCTGGCGGCTGGCTTTGCTGTTGCGAGGATTGATTTGTCTGCGCCATCAGCTAACTATCTCTCTTTCTTCGTGGCTACCCCACGTTTGTGCAGTGCTATCGCTTATTGTACTGGAAAGCGCAGCCAGACGCAAGACAGAGGACGATAGATAATGATAGATAATGATAGATGCAGTACATAGATATATTCTAAAGTATGAATTGCAATATATTTCATAAATTGTAATACATTTATTTTTGCGCTTAAAAATAATTCATAGATGAAAAAATGACAGTTTTTTCATGATCTGTAACAAATTCATCATTTTAGGGCCATATCTGTTATACTGATAGTATGCGATGTAAGATAACATATCGAAGTATGTAGCAAGTGGATAAAATAGTGGAAGTAAAACAACACGATAGTGTTTTGAGTGGAGTAGAGGTGGTCTCGACCCTCTTACGGGAATACAGTGCCGTTGTTGATTACCGCACCTTGCGTGATAGCTTACCCAGACGACTAACCAGACTGTTGCGTTGCCATTGCGTATTGCTCTACCAGCGCGTCGGTACTACCTTGCAGTTTGCAGCAGGTACCTTCGATGATCAGCCCGGTTGGTCAGTCACGTTACTTGCCGTAGCTCATATCAATCCTATCGAGTTTGACGATGATTTGCCCGAAGCTCGTGCATTGCGCGAACGCCGCGCAATCCTGTGGCCTACCAGCAATCCGACTGGTGTGGCGGCTCCTCTCCTTTACCGACAACACATAATTGGTGTGTTAGTAGCACTACGCAGCCGCGATTCCGCACTTCCCTACTGGCAATCGGATGAACTATCATTGATAGAATCCGTGGCAGGTGTCACCGCATTATTACTAGAAAACACACGCCTCCTTGAGCGTGACCGCGCACGCATTCACGAACTCTCTCTTCTCAAGAGTATCAGTAGCCAGATCAATTACGCGCTTTACGAGGAGGAGCGCATCTCTAGACTTATCATGCAGTATACTCGCGAAATTACCGGCGCTGAGCAATGCACCTTCATCAATGCACAATCCAATACTATTAGCGATATGATGAACTGGATAACGCCCACATTGCGTTCTTTACTCATTCAAAACTATCAGATACAGCGTTCGCATGAACCAGTGATTATCGAGCGTTCTGGCAAAGAAAGTAGTACCTGGGCCAATCAGTGCCTTGCGCATCTACCCACTCAAATAAAAACGTTTTTTCTCCTTCCTCTTATCAGTGGTATGCATGCAGGTGAGAAACGTGGCTCGTTACTGATGCGTTCCTTGCTAGAGGGACAGCAAGAACCACGGTTGCTCGGCCTGGTCGTTGGTGCCTTTCATCAGCCACGTATCTTACGGGATGAAGAGTTATTAGTGCTACAGGTACTAATTAACCAGTCTAGTGCTGTGCTGGAGAATATAGGGTTGGTAGCTGAGGTAGTAGAGGCGCGTAACGAGGCGCGTAAGCTACTACGTCAGGTATTGGACGACCAGCGTCACAAAGAGCAGATGGCAGAGGAGAAACGTCGCCTGGACCGTCTCGCCACATTAGGCGAGATGGCTGCCAATGTAGCACACGAAGTCCGCAATCCCCTGGCCTCGATTAAAACTTCGATACAAATGGCGATGGACGATCTGGCAAACAATCAAATAATTGGGACCATACAAGCGACTTATGACGTGCAGTCAGCACAGGAAAGTGAGCTTGAGATACGAGAATCAATGGCAATTGTCCTGCAAGAGGTCGAGCGACTGGATAACATTGTGCATGATCTTTTACTTTTCGCGCGTCCACGTCGTTTGCATCGTCGCGCCTGTGATATAGTAGCACTCTGTGAACGCGTGCTACATATGCTGCAAATACAGTGCGCTGAAACAGGTATTATCGTGACACGCGCTTATGATGATATACCGGAACTATGGATGGACATAGCACAGATTGAGCAGGTTTTGCTCAATCTGTGTATAAATGCCATACAAGCGATGAATGATGGTGGTACGTTAACCGTCGCCTGCCATCGTCGCACCAGCGATGATCTACGACAGGGCCGAGAGCAAGAACAATTGTGGATCGAACTTTTGATAAGTGATACAGGTAGCGGTATCAAACCTGAAGAACAAGAGCGCATTTTTCAGCCATTTTTCACTACAAAAGCACATGGCATTGGGCTGGGACTTCCCATTTCACGCCGCTTCGTCGAAGATCACGGTGGCTCTCTGCATGTCGAAAGTCGTCTCGGTACTGGTAGTATCTTTGCAGTGCGTTTGCCAATCGCTGTTGCTACTGAGAAGGAGCATATAGTAAGTGAAGAACGATAGCAGAGAATATTCTGAAGAAGGATGGGTAGTAGAGGAAGGGTGGATATAGAATGGGCTATACGATTCTGATTATCGATGATGAGCCATATTTGCCACACCAGTTGGCACGATTTTTACGCAAACATGGCTACGAAGTAGAGACAGCAGCTGATGGTGAAAATGGACTGAAAGTAGCACAGAAGAAGATTATTGATCTAGTGCTACTCGATCTGCGCCTACCGCGCATGAGCGGCCTTGAAGTGTTGGAACAGTTGCGCGTATTGGAACCGGAGTTGCCAGTCATTATGCTTACATGGCACGGTGATGTGCAAACCGCCGTTAATGCCATGAAGCTCGGCGCGGCTGACTACCTGCTGAAAGGCTTTGACCTGGATGAACTATTGCTAGTCGTACAGCGTGCGCTAGAGATGAGTACCTTATGGCGTGAGCTACGTACCCTGCGACGTGAGCGGCATGAGGAGTATCATTTTTCGCACATCATCGGCCATAGCGAGCAGATGAAGGCTATTTTTGCATTGATAGCGCGAGTAGCACGCAGCGAAACGGCTTCAGTCTTAATCATGGGTGAAAGTGGTACCGGTAAAGAGATCGTGGCACATGCGCTGCACGAGCAGAGTGCGCAGGCCAGAGGCCCATTTCAGCCGCTCAACTGCGCGGCTATTCCACACAATTTGTTGGAAAGTGAACTCTTCGGCTATGAGCAGTATGCCTTTACCGATGCAAAAAAGCAGAAAAAAGGTTTGCTCGAACTGGCTGAGGGTGGCACCCTCTTCCTGGATGAGATCGGTGAAATGCCATTGGATATGCAGGCTAAATTATTGCGTGTACTGGAAACGCACTCTTTTTTTCGGCTAGGGGGCAATAAAGAGGTTACTATTCATGTGCGTGTACTTGCCGCAACCAATCGCAATCTGGAGCAGGCTATTCAAGACGGTAGTTTTCGTGCCGATCTGTACTTCCGTCTGGCTGTTTTAAAGATTCTATTACCCCCATTGCGTGAGCGACCAGAGGATATTCTACTCTTTGCCTCGTATTTCATCGACGATTTTAATAAGACATTGGGACGAAATGTACGGCGTATCATACCTGATGTGCAAAAGATATTACGCACCTATCACTGGCCCGGCAATATCCGCGAACTCAAAAACGTGATCGAGCGTGCCATGATACTTAGCAGCAATGATGAACTCACTGCCGAACATTTTCCATCTGAGATTATCGCTACACAGCGAAGCGTTGAGATACGAAATACGCTATCCGACGATCCCTGGGAGTCATGGCTGAACGAGCATCCGTCGGGACCACTCTCGCTGGAAGCTGTCAACGAGCGCGTTGAGCAACACCTGATACACTGGGCATTGGAAACAAGCCGACATAACCGCACCCGTGCGGCTGAACTTTTAGGTCTCTCCAAAGTCGATCAGTTGCGCTACCTCATGCGGAAGCATAGTATCGACTAACGATCATGCATAAGTACTATTCGACATCATTTTCTGAAAACTCGATCAGGGTAGCCTCAATATCGCGCCAGACTTGCTGTTCAGCCTCGAAGTGGTTCATGGACAGACCTTTGAGAGAGGCTTCCTGAAATTTTTGGGTGACGCGCTCCCGGAAACTAGCCAGATAGGGTGCTTGTTGTGCATCCGTAGGCAAAATACGTAACTCGATCTGCCCTGGCTCGTAAAATTCATTACGATCAAAGGCGAGTGCGAGCAGGTCGCTAAAGGTTGCGAGTAGGGAGAGACGATGTTGCGAGAAATAGCCAGGCTGCGTGCTGGAAGCCAGGAGGCAACCTGCGATGCGGCCACCAAAACGAATAGGGTGAGCGGCTGCACTCACTTCATACTGATCGCGGATGACCGGTGTCATTTTAGGCTTGCTCACATCATCATCTTTAACGACGTGACGCACTTCGATAGCATAACCGGACATGGATTCCAGGCCCAGAAAATGCACATCGTTCTCCAGGTCCGCCGTCCAGGGTGCGGTGCCTTTGCCGATACGTTCGCGTATACTACGCACTTTACCATCGCGCTGGGTTGGTGGCATGCACTGAATAAGTTTTACAGCCATTCCCAGGCGATTAGGATCAAGTTGCTCCAAAGCGCGTTTGAGAACCATATCGCTAATGCGCCAGAAACGCAAGCTCTCAGTTGTGATGGTACGTGTGCTGAGAACCTGAGCAAAGAAACTGGATGGAATCTGTTCAGCAGTCTCGTCACGGAGCCAGGAATTAATACCGGGATAGTATGGTTCCAGTGCATCGAGCAAAGCATGTCTGTGGTCTGGCTGTAAGACCTGAACCAGCTTAATGAGATGGTTACGTTGCGGATTGACCTCACCTGTGGCCCAGCGACCAAGCGTTGTGGTTGTGACGCCGAGGGCCGAGGCTAAACGATGTTTCTCATTGGGCGATTTAAGAATAGTATGAAGGACACTTGACCAGTGTTCTTGAGAATGGTCCATAGCTATCTACCTCGCAACTCTCTTACTCTGCATTACATGCTGCATTGTATGATAGCAGAGGTCAGGAAAGAACGTCAATGCTGAATGTTGATGGAAAAGGCAAAAGAGATAGTTGTACTTGTTGCACCAAAGCCGCCGAACCTGTATCATAGAGGGCATAAATCAGTGCAAATTGAGGTAGAGCTATGCCAAAGAGAGTCATAATCGTTGATGATGACCGCGAGGTACGAGAAATCGTGTCATTCGCGCTGACACAGAGTGGCTTTGCAGTGATAGAGGTACAGAGTGGGCAACAACTTCAAGAGTTGCTGGCGTACACAGATATTTTACCTGATCTGATTATTCTCGATGTCATGATGCCAGGCGAGGATGGCTATCACATTTGCCACAACCTGCGCAACGATTCGCGTACCAGCAACATTCCTATAATGATGATGACAGCGCACGCAGAAGATATCTATGCACGTATTAGCACTGATCTAGGTGCAGCCGGGCATATAACGAAACCATTTCACCCATTTGCACTGGTTGAGAAGGTTAAAGTGTTGCTTCATGAGTAGTGCGAAAGCAGAGAGGCGGCCATTTCTGTGTCTTGTAAAAAATTGAGAGAGAAAGGACTTGTCTGGACGCCCAAAAGTTGGTATCATTACAAGCAAGAGCGTCCTGGTGAGTTCAAGGAAGCGATGCGGCATGCCAAACAGATATGAACGCGAGATTGAAGAAATACTACGGAACCTGGAGCAGACGGACCCCAAGCAAGGCAGAGGCCAGAAATTCGGCGACCGTCGGCGTCGTAAAGCTGTGCCTCCGAGGCGTCCGCGTCCGAGGCGTACATTTTCACTAAACCTGACCATGCCAGAATGGTTGTTAGTGATAGCAGTTGGGGCTGCGCTGATAGCTGGAGGATATTATTCTGTGACCGACACCCAAACGATCTTCACAGGGATACTCGCCTCGTTCTCTATGCTCTGTCTCATTCTGGTAATGTTCTCGCACTTTCTCTTTCAGCCGAGGCAAAATCGGCCAGCCACCTACAAAAATGTCACAGCGATCCGGCGTGGGCCAATTGGCAGGTTGAAAACGCAGTGGAATCTTTTTCTGCTAAGGATACGATATCGACGGCGTAACGAGCAATAAAGGCAAAAAAGCATGCTATTTATGGATAGAGGAGTGAATTGTGGGATTTTAGTGCTTGACAAGTCGCTAAAAGCATGCTATAGTTCAGATGGCAAAAAAAGCGGGGTGTGGCGCAGTTGGTAGCGCGCCTGGTTTGGGACCAGGAGGTCCGCGGTTCGAGTCCGCGCACCCCGACTCTGCGGGAGTAACTCAGTGGTAGAGTTCCTGCCTTCCAAGCAGGCTGTCGCGGGTTCAAGTCCCGTCTCCCGCTCCACGCGATGAGCCGTCGTTCTCAAGGCGCTTCACAGGCCGCTTGATGGTAAGCGAGCAGTGATAGCTTAGCGAGACGACGGTTTTGTTTTTGGTGAAAAGGCGTGCAACGAACACCTGCCATCCGTTTGGGGGAAACACCTGCCCCGCCTGTCGCTAGCTGACAAAAGTGTTCACTCACCATCCAACACCTGACCACCTGCCTTTCCTCCAGAGGATACACCTGCCTTCATGAGCAGGCAACCATCTGCCTCTTGGCGACTTTCCAGCGAGGGAGAGAAGCCTGCCCACTGCGCTTCCTTATCCGCCGCAACAAGACAGCGAGTGCTTCGTGTGACTGAATTCCTGCTTGCACATCTTGATGTGTTGCATAGGTACA
This sequence comes from Chloroflexota bacterium, assembly GCA_021828635.1. The sequence goes on along the minus strand of JAJZEJ010000394.1, from coordinate 1,851 downwards.
TCATCTCGTTACTAACGAACTTCAAGGTGGTGTAGACGAAAGGAAACAAGCAATCATGGTAGTGAAGGCAACCAACAATAACTCTTCTTTTACACCTGCTCAGCAGGCAAAGGGAATAGAGAAGCGAACACACAAGCAAGGATCACGTGTCACCCAAGAACGTGCGAAAGCGCAACGGGCCAAACTTGATGCACAGGCTGAAGCTCGGCATGAGCAGAAAGAGCAGGAAGAACAAGAGACTGCCATTCAAATGACGCAGCACAAGAAGACCGGACGGGAAGAGGTACAGGCCAGACGACGCCTCATTGCCACGCTTATTGATGCCTACATCCAGGATCATATCGGCGGCAATCATAGTGAGAAAACGCTAGAATGGCATCAGACCGCCCTGGGGTTGATGCAACACTTCTTTCAAGAGGTGTTGGACATTACGCAGATTGAGGAAGTTGAGGCCGACGACATTAGCGCCTGGTTTGCTCACCTGCGCAAAACTCTTGGAGCGAGAGGTAAACTTCGTAGCGAACGCACCATTCAAACCTATGCCCGCTCCGCTCGTGCCTTCTTCCACTGGCTCATCCGCCGTGGCACCCTCGAAGTCAATCCCTTTGACCGCGTCGTTTTCCCCAAAGTTGGCCGACCTCTCATCCAAACGATTACCGATGAAGAGTTTGAACAACTTTTGTTTGCCTGCGCACCTCCTAACGAAACCGGCCTTCTGGCTGAGCGGGCAACCGTGCGCAATCGGGCGATCCTCTGGCTACTCTATGATACAGGTATCCGTGTCTCCGAACTCACTAATCTCCGTGTGGATGACGTTGATCGCAAAAAAGGCGTTATTACTGTGTTGGGCAAGGGATCAAAAGAGCGGCGCGTGGCGCTGGGACAAAATTGCCTGCGCAACCTCTCTTACTACATGGATAAGTATCGTCCTAATGCTGAAGAACTCGCGGAATGGGGCAGTGCTGGCGAAGATCACCTGTTTCTTTCTGAGACACGTCAACCGCTCACCAAAAATGGGATGGAGATGCTTTTCAAGCGCCTCAAAACCCGCGCTGGCATTACCGGCAAACGCATCAGCCCACACATCCTCCGCCACACCTTTGCCATGAACTACCTGCTCAAGAGCAACGATCCCTTTAGCTTACAGGAGTTGCTCGGTCATGAAGATTTGACCACGGTTCTCAATTATATCCATATGAATGATGCCGTTCTCCAGGAGCAGAAGCGCAAATATAGCCCTGGCGATCACATCCCAACACGCATGCCTGGGCCGCGAGAGATGCGACGCCGAGGCATTCAACCCAAAGAGCCACTAAGAAAACACTAGCGAACACTTCATCTCCACAAGGGCGCTACCACATTTCCTATTTACGGCCAATGGCTATAGGAAATGTGACGGTATCTTTATTGATGGAGTCTATTATGCGAGCAACGCCTCTAACCAGGCGGTCAGTTCCGTGAGTTTGAGTTGCCGTGGGGTTTCCGAGCAATCAAATGGGTCGCTCTGTCGCAACTCAGCGTGTGAGTAGATGTGGCTATACATACTAAAGCAAGTCTAAAAAGCGTTCCAGGTCGTCACCCGTGTATCCAACTGAACACGCGCCGTAGGCTTTGAACAGCCGTTTGCGTTTAGCGGGTGAAAGATTTTGCTCCTGTGTCATTGGGTCTGCCTCTTTCTGGGTATGGATATATCGAATGTCGCATCTCTTTTACTCTAGCGTAGCATATGTCAAGGCCGATAGAATCACGAGCCGATGAAAAAGTGGCCGTCCAGAGAAAACGCACTCCAAAGAACAATGATCGAGCAACGCCGATGAACCAACGCCGATTACCGTGCGCCGGTAGGCGAAC
>JAJZEJ010000358.1 GCA_021828635.1 Chloroflexota bacterium | reverse complement strand
ACAATACCTGCATGGATTGGATGAACGTGATGCTTCAGCTGTGCGCTTGCGGAAAGCTCCTTTCTTTACCAACATTGGAACTTTAACGATATCAGCAAATAAGCGTATGAAGCTGTGGACGCAAAAACTAGTAAACCTATAGTAACATAAAAAAAGCTCATTTACTAGAGGGCGTCTTACAACTCTCACATCCTCACCCTTACGATATCTGTTTTACAATACGCCGTTTGTTCGGCAAATCTCTCACTAGTAGCTTTCCTACAAGGAGAGTGAGCCAGATAAACCACTTTGGAAACGTTTCCATAAGATAATAATACCATAAAACTTCGCAATTGTAAATGGTTACAGATATGTTTTTTTCGTTTCTCGTGATAATTGACAGGCCCATCAAACCGGCATACAATAAACGCTAGAAATAGCTGGTAGAATCAGGAATATGGCGTAATGAATACTCCAGAACAGCCACAGCAACCACAAATATCAGAAGATGAGGCCGCCTTGACAGCAGAGGAACGGCGTCGGCAGGACATTTTGTCCATGAGTACGACGGAGATTGCCGAGCGACGCAGTATAGGTGAGCGTCTGCTGCCCTATCTCTTTATCGCCACGGAGAGTTGCTGGATAGTGATTGTGCTGGTCGGTCTGGCGAGTACACCACTTTCACCATCACATGTGCTGCTGCTACCTTTCTGGACGCCCTTCGTCTTTATGGCCGGTGCGTGCTGGCTCTCAAGCTGGCTGGAAGGACGCGATACATACCCTACGGGGCAAGGAGAACAGGCGGTTAGTACGGTAACATCAGGAGCGGCGCTGGTCTATCTACTCTTCGCCGTGGTCACGCTGATTGTTATCTGGGCCAGTATGTATGCCTCGACAGCATTTTTTCTCGATCCGCGCTGGCTACTCGCGTTATTTGGGGACATTCTTTCAGTCAATGGAGCGGCTTTTCACGTGCTGGTGATTGTGCTGCTGGCACTTTTCTTCTGCTGGCGCGGCGTGCGTCTTGCGCGTCAGCATATCGAGCCTGCCACGGTCGTCGGTACGTTGCGCATTGGCGTGGGTGTCATACTGGCGCTGGTTTTGCTTCAGGCGCTTGCTGGTGCTGGTCTGGGCGCGTTAGCCAGCCTGCTCTGGCTCATTCCCATCTTTCTGTCGCTGGCTTTGCTCACACATGCGCTGGCACAAACAATTTTCCAGCGTCGCGTACACTCTTCTAATCTGCTTGGAAGTACTGTGCGGCAGGAGCGGGTGTTATTTAGTATTATCAGCTCATTGGCATTGCTGCTACTGGTTATTGCGTTGCTGATCGGTGCATTCGCCAGTCCCGCCGTTCTCGCGCAGACGCAGCAGGCGCTTTCTCCACTCGGTCATCTCTATGATGGATTGGTGTATGGGCTAACGTGGGTCTTCGTGTTTCTGCTCACACCTATCTTCTGGTTATTTTCCTTTCTGCATCCTCAATACAAGATGCCACATCTGACACCACCAGGAAATGCGCCTTCCAGTTCAAAAGTGCATTATGTGCAGCCAACACCGCTTGTTACAACGATCACACCATACATTGAAGTCATCTTGCCCATCCTACTCGTTGCGTTACTATTGGTACTTATTCGTATGGCCCTACGTCGCCGCCGCATTATGTTGAAGAAACGCGAAGAGGATACGCACGAGAGTCTCTGGTCGTGGGCGTTGTTCTGGACACAACTCAAAGCACTGTTGCGGGGATTACTCAGTCGTTTCTTCCCACGCCCTAAGAGTGAGGTAGCACAAGTAGCGGCATACGAGGAAATCAGTAACGAGCCTGCGGTACGCACGATGCGCGAGATTTATCGTGCTTTCCTGAACTGGTCTGCTGGACGTGGCTATCCACGCAAACGTAACGAGACACCGCTTGAGTTTAAGCAGCGCCTCGACACTCCTCTATCCTCTGCCGAGGAGGAACTGGCTGCCGTCACCGAAGCCTATACCGAGGCTCGCTATGGCGGTGTCGTACCTGATGAAGCTGAGATCGTTCGTGTTCGCACTCTCTGGCAATCTCTGCAACAAAAAAGCCTTTCCCCCCACGAATAGAGTAGGCAGGGCGATGCCTTGCGGGTACCCTCTATATGTCGGGACATTTCACAACTAGATTGATTAATTTGCAACCATATCTTAACCGTATCTATTCGTTTATCACGATAGGCCAATGGTACGCTCTATGTGACAGGTGGGAGGGATATTTGTTTATGTATATGTGCAGATGTGGATTTAGTAAGGGTATGGGAGCTATCGTGGGGAAGCACAAAACTGGGGTATACATCGATTCCGCCAATATGCGGGTCACAAAAACACAACAAAAGCTGTCTAAAGGAGACTTCCTCTAATGGTCACACAGTTTGAAAACACTATGCAGGCAGAAGAAGTGGAAGAGCGGTTGCCGGAGGACGATGGACGTATTGGTTGTAGTATTGGCATTATGGCATATAACGAAGAAGCAAATATAGCCCGCACTATTAAAGCCGTACTCGCGCAGCAGGGACCATCAATTCGTATAGAGGAGGTCATTGTCGTTGCCAGTGGTTGCACAGACCGCACTGTGCCGATTGTCGCTGAACTGGCAATGCAGGAGTCACGTGTCCACCTCTGTGTGCAGGAGAAGCGCGAAGGCAAAGCATCAGCCATTAATCTTTTTCTAAAAGAAGCTAACAGCGAGGTTGCTATTCTGATTGGCGCGGATGTCATCCCCGAAGAATCGGCCATTGAGCATCTGGGCGCACCATTCAAAGACTCTAAAATTGGTATGGTCGGCGGTCGCCCCGTACCTGTTAATGATCCCACGACTTTTATGGGCCACGCTGTGCATCTACTATGGCGTTTGCATGATCGCGTTGCTCGTGCGTATCCCAAACTTGGCGAGGTAATCGCGTTCCGCAACGTGATTTCGGGCATTCCAACCGATAGCGCCGTTGACGAAATCTCTATTCAAGCACTTATTACTCAACTTGGTTATAATCTCATCTACGAACCGGAATGTGTGGTCTATAATAAAGGACCGCTCAACGTGCGTGATTTCCTCAAGCAGCGTCGCCGCATTTACGCAGGCCACCTCAAAGTGCGCTCACAGCAAAAGTATGAAGCCTCGACGATGAAGATTTCGCCCATCGCACGCCAGCTTATCGCCTGCCGCGATTTCACCATGAGCAACCCCAAACAAGCTCTGTGGACACTGGGCGCGGTTGCCCTGGAAGGCTACGCACGCCTTCAGGGCTATTATGATTACACACGCAAGCGCGAACATCATATCTGGCAGATGGTTGACTCGACGAAAGACCTGGAGGCCGGACAGTACAAAATGCGCCGCATCTGCAATGCGCAGAGCGTGATTGTCTTCCGCCTCATCATCGAGGGTTCATCGGGAAGTGATGTGCAGCGTGAACGCGAGGAGCGCGAGGCCACGGAAGCCGCCCGCAAGTTGCTCCCGCAACTCAAAGCCAAAGTGCGCAAAGAGGATAAGCTTTCCATCAATGGCCCTGGCATTGTCACCTCTGTAGTGCGTGCCGAACAGCATGGTGCCGAGATCGTCGCACAGCGCATCAAGGAAATAGTCGAAGCTTCGACCGTGCGCGTGGGCATGCGTGGCCGCGAGGTGCGCGTCAAGGTTGCCTATAGTACGCTGACCTTTGCCTCCAAAGCCACCAACGGCGATGTGACCGTCAGTGGCCCATTGCTGGATGCCGCGATGATTGCCGCACTAACGAATAGCGCGGAATAAGTATTAAAGAAATTACAAAGCGGGCATGGCACCCACAAAGAGTGCCATGCTTCTTGCATATTTGCCGTTCACAATCAACTATCACGGTAATTGGCGAATATCCGGCACAGCCAGCGCGATCAGGGCTAGCAGAATGTTTAGGATGCCTGATCAGAAGAGCGCGGGCGGCATCAGAGCATCACGCGCTGACGCGGCAGGCGATCAGCTATCACACCACCAATCAGTAAAAAGAGCAGGCGTGGTACGATCTCCGCCGTCACCACGATACCCATTGCGGCAGCCGAACCGGTCAGAACCAGCACCTGCCAGGCTAGCGCGGTGGTGAAAGCTCCATCACCCAGCGAAGAGATGGTCTGACCGCTCCAAAGCAGCGCAAATGGGCGAGAACGCAACGCATGGACAAAACGTATGCGTTGTAGCAGGTTTGTAAATAGCATCATCCACTCCTTCTGTTTTAATGGCGCGGTTGAGAAGAGGGACAATGCAGGCACAGACAGCGTTTAAGCAGGATCATGTCGAAAAGGGGCAACATGAGGAAGAAGCAAAACGCCAGCGATAAGAGCTGTACAGAACGTACAGTGTCCATGCATCTATGAGAGCATGCCCTTCTCTTATCTACCGGCGAATATTCATCAATCATCCTTTGCAAATAGAAAATTGTCTAAGACCAGTATAGCACATACGTGAATAGGGTTGCTTGATGCACAGAATTGATCCAATGTGCTACAATTACTCATGCATTGACATATGACGAGGCACGATGAAGAGCCGATGGCGCGAGGACGTTGCTGCATTCTACAAGAAGGGTGCCTTGTATGCCAGAACGAGATGACCGCCAGGAAAAAGATGCTCCCCTCCGGCGCGATATTCGCACGCTTGGCGACGCGCTCGGTCAGGCCATTCAGCAACACGATGGCTATGCTGTCTTTGCGATGGTCGAGAAGCTCCGACGCAGTTGTAAGCGATTGCGCGATTGCGAAGAGCAACTGCGTCATGTCTCAGCCGAGCAACGCACGACGCTACAAGCTGAAATTGCCCGACTTGATAGCGAGATCACGAGCATCGTTGAGAGTTGCGACCTGGAGACCGCGATGGCCGTAGTTCGCGCTTTTACCGTTTATTTTCACCTCGTCAACACCGCTGAGCAGCATCATCGCATTCGCCGCCGTCACGAGGCGGAGATGGATGCCGAAGTTATACGTCAGCACCCGCCGCGTGGCTCGCTGCCCGCGCTGCTCAAATTCTGTCGAGACCACCAGTTAGACGCGACTACCCTGCAAAACCTGCTCGACCAACTTTCTATTGACCTGGTCTTTACCGCTCATCCCACTGAGGCCACGCGCCGCAGCTTGATTACCAAGTCGCGCCGTGTCGCCGAACTGTTGGCGGCACATGACCAGGTGGAGAGCATGACGCCCAGAGAACGCCTGCGCTGGCAACACGAACTGGAGAGCGTGATTACGCTGCTCTGGCGTACTGACGCGGTCCGTTTCGTGCGTCCTCAGCCTACCGACGAGATCAAAATGGGCATCTACTATATGGACGAGATTCTCTTCGATGCTCTACCCGATCTCTACACCGAGTTTGAGGAACGGCTGGCCGAAAACTACCCCGATCTGCATGTACCACCGTTCCTGCGGCTTGGCTCGTGGATTGGCGGTGATCAGGATGGCAATCCGTTCGTCGGCCCTGATACGCTGCTCGGCGCATTGCGTTTGCAACGTGGCTACATCATTGCTCACTACCGAACTGCTATTCAGGCGCTGGCGCAGGAATATTCGCAATCGCTGACACATTCGCATATCACACAATCATTGCGCGACTCGCTGGATTATGATGCCCTCTGTTTGCCCGACTATAACCGCGAACTCGGCACGCAAACGGCGCTGGAACCCTATCGCCGCAAGCTCTCCTTTATGTGGAAGCGTCTGGAAAGTACGCTCACTACGCCACCACAGCCACAAACGGAATCCTGGCTCACGCCAACGACCGAGATAAGACAGGATTATCCCATAGCCTATCATAATGTCGATGAGTTGCTGCATGATTTGAAGATCGTGCAGGAGAGCCTGCTTGTGGATGGTGAGCAAGAACTGGCCTATGGACGGCTCGGTCGGCTGATTCGGCAGGTCGAACTCTTCGGCTTTCATTTCAGTGCGCTCGATGTGCGTCAACATAGCGAACGCCATGCCGCCGCGCTGGCCGAACTCTTGCAGGTGACGGGGTTGAGCAATGAAGATTATCGAACAATGGATGAAGGGCAACGCCTGGATTTGCTGACGAACCTGTTGCGTGATCCACGCATCGTCTCGCGGCCAGATTTGAATCTCAGCGCGGAGACGGCGCATATTCTGAACACGTTCCGGGCTATTCGTCAGGCACGCCAGGAGTTTGGGCCACGCGCCGTCACGTGCTACATTATTAGCATGTCGCACTCGTTAAGCGACTTGTTGGAAGTGCAGTTCTTCTGTAAAGAGGTAGGTATCCACGATCTACCGATTGTGCCGCTTTTCGAGACCATCGACGACCTACGCACCTGCACAGAGATATTGGAGCAGGCATTTGTGCATCCAGCTTATCAAAACTATGTAGCACGCTGTGGCAGCCAGCAGGTCATGCTCGGCTACTCGGATAGCAGCAAGGACGGTGGCATTTTTACCTCGGCCTGGGAACTCTACAAAGCGCAATCGCAACTGGCGGCGTTGGGAAGGCAATACGGCATCGCCATTACGCTCTTTCACGGGCGCGGCGGTGCGATTGGACGCGGTGGTGGCCCCATTTATGAGGCTATTCTGGGCCAACCTCCTGGCACAGTCAATGGACACATCCGCATTACCGAGCAGGGGGAGATGCTGTCTTTCAAATATGGCCTGCACGAGATCGCGCTACGCACAATGGAACTGGTGGTTGCGGGTGTTGTGCAATCTAGCATTCCCGAAGCATTACTGCCTGCAACGCAGGTACATCCACATGCGCCTGCTACCTGGATTGCGGCAATGGATCAACTTTCAGCCCGTGCCTATCGTCACTATCGCCACCTGATCTATGAGGAGCCAGACTTTCTGCCCTTCTTTGAGCAGGCGACACCGATTGCAGAGATTGGTTGGCTCAATATCGGCTCGCGCCCGGCACGGCGCACGAGGGGACGCGGCATCGAGGAGTTACGCGCCATTCCGTGGGTCTTCTCGTGGATGCAGAGTCGTTATGTCTTGCCAAGCTGGTACGGCGTGGGTAAGGCATTAGAAGAATATATCGCTGAGGAACCGGAGCGCCTGGCAATGCTTCAGCAGATGTATCGTGAATGGCCGTTTCTGGCGGCTTTCCTGGATAACTTGCAGATGACGCTCTCCAAAGCTGATATGCATATTGCGCAGCACTATGCCACGCTGGTCGAGGATGTGGAGTTGCGCGAACGGATGAATCGAGAGATTCAGGCGGAATATGAGCGCACGCAGGAGATGGTGTTGCGTATCGTTGGCGGGAACGCTTTGTTAGATAGCACGCCGGTTTTGCAAGAGTCGATTCGTCGCCGCAATCCCTATGTAGACCCATTGAGCTACTTCCAGGTAACGCTACTGCGCCGCCTGCGTGCGATGGGTGGCTCATATATGGCCGCGCCGGATGACGAAGGGGAGCGCGAGCGGGCCAGACTGACCTATGCCGTTCTGCTCACTATTAACGGTATTGCCGCCGGTGTGAGAAATACAGGCTAAGTTTGTGTAGGGACATGATTCATCACGTCCCCTACGTCGTGGACGTTCATTATCGGCGTGACATGTCGCGGATAAACTTTGGCAACAGAAGCGCGTGGGAGGAGAGTGCGATAATCCAGAGGGCTATCGTCACACGGCTACTCATTTTGTCGGAAAGAAAACGCTTAGGTGCCACATTGCTATGCTTCATCTCAATCATGTGAGTGTTATCATCCTCTTCTATCTTTACGGGTTTGCCCCTGCTTTGTTAACTTGTCGTCTATCTTTAGAAACAAATTCGGGCCGAGTACTCATTCCACATTAAGCTTTGCGGTGTGCATTGCACACTATCTTTCTTATGAAATTGTAGCGCAAACATAGGAATGGAGACAACAGTGCGGATCTCTACATTTTCTTGGCCTCTTTTAAGACGCAGAGCGGGCGTGGCGGGCGATGTTGTGTTATATCCTCATAGAGTTCGCGGATAAAAATTGGCAATAGAATGGCGTGTGAGCCTAATGCCAATGCCCACAAGGCGAGCGTTACCACGTTAGCGGAGTGCATATAGTCCTGTTTATGCTCTTTGACGTTATCGGTGATTTTCTCAAAACAGTTGCCATAGATCCTCTTTTCTATCAATACAGGGTTTATCTCTAGCATCACGAAAAAAAATTCAATGCGGTTTCATACGCATTGCTGCGGAGCGGAAATACGTAGGAGTAACTTTCGTGCTTTCATGGTTGTTGAAGCGGCGAAACCTTGCTAGGATGACCCAACAGAGCTAGAAAATTTTCCACAGCTCTACAATATCCTGGCCTCTAGCAATGAAAGAATACAACGTATGCCAAATAGCACTAATACTGATATGAAGCGTATCCATCTCGAAAAAAGCGCCGAACAAACAGAGCGGTCGCAAGGAATCGCTCCTATTCCAGAGGCCGCGCAAAATGCGCAGATTATTTCGCAACGTACTCCAGTGAGTTCTGCTCCTTTATCCTTTGCGCAGCGCCAGTGCTGGCAAGTTATGCGGCTCACGCCCAACCGTGTTGCCTGTAATCGATGTTTCGTGCTTTCCATGCCTGGGCAGCTGGATGTACATATGCTCGAAGAGAGCCTGCACATGTTTATTCTGCGGCATGAGATGTGGCGCAACAGTTTTCGTGTTGTGAATGGTATGACCATCCAGGTCACTCAGCCAGATCTGATGGTGCCATTGACAGAGATCGAGTTGCGTCACCTGCCGGAAAGCTGGCGCGAGAATACGGCGCGTCGTCTGGCGACAGAAGATGCCTTGCAGCCCTTCGATCTAGGACGTTGTCCCTTGTTTCGCGTCTTACTCATGCATTTTAGCGATAGCGATCATCGTTTGTTCTTCACACTCCACCACCTTATTTTTGATGGTTTCTCCGTTTATCACATCTTACTACCGGAATTATCGTCCCTTTATCACGCTCGTATGAGTAATACTGCGGCTCAGCTATCGACACTATCCATTCAGTACGCCGATTTTGCTAACTGGCAACAGCAAGCAACACAGCGAGAGCTACTGGCTCCGCATATGGCCTACTGGCAAGAACAACTCGCGGGTGTGCCTTCCCTGCTGGCCTTGCCTACTGATTATCCTCGTCTACCAGTGCGTAGCTATCGTGGTCACATATATCCTTTTATGCTTCCCAAGAAGCTCAGCGAGGCGCTCAATGTGCTAAGTCAGCGCGAGGGAGTGACGCTACACGCGACGCTGCTGGCGGTCTTTCAAACATTGCTCTACCGTTATAGCGAACAGGATGATCTCGTGGTTGGCACTACTACAACGGGGCGCAACCGCCCGGAGACGCGCTCACTGATGGGCCTCTTCACCAATATTGTGCCGTTACGGACCGACCTCTCTGGTAATCCTATCTTTCGGACGCTTTTGCAACGGGTACGTGCGGTGCTATCCGCCGCGCTAGCGCATGACGAATTACCTTTTGAGGTACTACTCAGAACTATCTATCCAGATGAAACACCAGACAGTACGCCATTGGTGCAGGTGATGCTGACGCTGGAGATGCCGCATCAGGTTCTGTCCTCTGACTGGCGGATCACGCAGATGAACGTCGATATGTGTACCGCCAGATTCGATCTCACACTCGAATTGGATGAACTGCCGGAAGGTCTCGCAGGACGCTTCATCTATCGCACCGACCTGTTTGAGGCCGCTACTATCGAGCGCATGGCTGGACACTGGCAAACGCTGCTTGAAGCGGTTGTAGCACAACCTGAGCAGCATCTTTCTGAACTGGCACTGTTGACGCGAGCGGAATTGTTTCAGACACTGGTGGAATGGAATAGGACACAGACGCCTTATCCGCCGATGTTGACCGTGCAGCATCTCTTTGAAGCGCAGGTAGGTCGCAATCCCGATGCCTATGCGCTCGATAATGGCGAAGAGCCGTTGACCTACCGAGAGTTGAACGAGCGAGCCAACCAACTGGCCCATCGTCTACGCCAACTTGGTGTGGGACTGGAAGTGCCGGTCGGATTATGTGTCGAGCGTTCATCTGAGATGGTGATTGGATTGCTAGGTATTCTCAAGGCGGGTGGCGTTGGTATTTTAATGGACTCCACCTATCCACTAGAGCGACTTACCTTTATGCTGGACGATGCGCAGGTGACAGCGTTAGTGACGCGGCAAGCAATCCTCAAAAAGCTCCTTATGCCCGTCAGCAAAGCTGTGTGTTTCGATACTGACCGTGAGGTGCTGGCGGCGCAACGCAAAGATAACCCTGTCATCAAAAGTAGCTCCTCTTTACTGGCTCTGATCGTCTACACGTTCGGCACCGCGCAGATTC
>JAJZEJ010000686.1 GCA_021828635.1 Chloroflexota bacterium | reverse complement strand
GGTAAAGCGATGATAACCTCGTCGATCTGCATTGAGCGAATAACCAACCCCAGGTCATCTAACGTACCCAACATCTTAAAACGCCCAAAATCGCCGGGTTCCTCGACCATATCATGCAAAAAACCTACAATGGCATAGCCCAGCGTGGGAGTGGCTGTGATATGCTGCATCACCATCTTACCCAGGCGACCAGAGCCAACGACTAGCAATCGTGTCTCGCCCAAGCCCAATCGGTAGAGCAGACCCATCGCACCTGAGACAAAGAGGCGTGCAACACCGAGAACCAGAATGGCCGTAATCCAGGCAAAAGGTACCAACAGGCGTGAGTTATTCTGAGGTTGGAAGATGAAGTAATAGGTAATCAGGACACCTTCGCCAATGGTGGCCGAACTGATAATCGCCCACATCTGTTTAAACCACGTACCAGTCAAGCGGTGTTTATAGAGTCCACGTGCCGCCAGAATCACCAGTAAGCCAATCACAATGCTCACTTCCATCAAAGCAAAGTTGGAGAAAGCGGCCAGTTGTATTGGCTTGCTTGGCGGTGCTGCACTGTGGTTAATCATAGTATACCGGATGTAATTGAGCAGATGGTTCAGCGCGGGCGTATTAGCGATATATTCACGCAAGGCATAGGCTGACTGAAACGAAAGCGTAATCAGCCATGCATCTAAAATGACCATGACGATACACTCGAAGATGCGCCACTGGTGGCGACGGACACGCCTGCGCGTGATAGCCTTCGTGATCGGTCCAGTCGCGCCTCCAGCCATCTCCAAGACTCCCGTTCTGTCTGTGTCGGGACTGATTTTCATTGCTTGCGAAAGGTCACTTTTATTCACAATTTCAAGCCATATTCTATAATAATCATCTCATCTCATCGAATGAACGATAGCCGCGATGAGCGTTTTTGCTCTTGATAGATCAGCGCCTGCTCATAAGCCGCACGTGTCTGCTGAGCCAGATTTTGCATTGAAAAACGTTGCGCAATGTGTGGTGCTTGCGCTCTGCACCGCGCCCGGTAATCCTGATCGGTAATAGCCCGGTACAGCGCCTGCGCCAGTGCCTCGCTATCCTGTGGCTCGACAGTCAGCGCAACGCCCGCGCCAGCTTCCGGCAGACTGGACACTGTAGAAGTGACGGTCGGTGTGCCGCTGGCTAGCGCCTCCGCAACTGGAATACCGAAACCTTCATAAAGCGATGGACAAGCAAAGACTGTCGCGGCATGATACCAGAGACCCCGCTCCTCGTCAGGCACAAAGCCGGGGAAGATCACTTCGGACTCCAGCCTACGCTCCCGAATGCTGGCAAAGATACTTTCATACAGCCAGCCCTTGCTACCTGCCAACACCAGCTTTTCGCGTCGCCCATACTGCTCACGTAGGCGAGCATAGGCATCGATCAAGACCGGAATATTTTTTCGCGGCTCTAATGTCCCAAGATATAAAATAAAGCCGTCATGTAAACCTTTTTGGGTACGAAAATGTTCCACATCCTCATCCTCCACAACGTGTGAAAATCGCTCATCGATACATGGATAGACGGTAGTGATACGCTCAGTTGGAATACCTACCAACTCATGTGCATCCTGTTTTGTACTGTTAGAGACAGTGATAATCATTGTTGCCCGTTGCAGACTCCGTACCGTGAAAGTGCGATGATAAAGCTGTTTTGAGCGCGTCAGCACCTGTGGAAAGCGCAAAAATGCCAAGTCGTGTAGTGTCACGACACCAGCGCACCGCGAAGGCAAGCGTTCTGGTAACACATTGACAGGCGCATGCAACAGGTCTATCTGCCGCTGTCGGAGTAGCGTCGGCAACGTCAACTGTTCCCACACGATACGAGCTGCCGGGCGCTTCTCCGGCCAGGATGCAGCTACATAGGTGATACGTGGGTGATGAGTATTAAGATGTTCAGCGACCTCTTGCCCATTCACAAACACTGTATACGTGTGATCTCCTGGATCATTCGTTAATCCATTGAGCAGGTGACGTATATAGTGACTTACACCACTATTACGATAATCGTTGCCTAGCGATAAAAGTTGTGCATTGATTCCAATGTGCATAGCAACTTTCTTCTCCTCACGGCTATATAACGTCTCTGATTTTCACGAGGTAACAAGCTGTCCTGCCTTCCTATGCGCGAGCTTACGTAGTCGGCTTATATGCTATTACTCTCGTCATCATTGCAGACGATACTCGTAATCCTGCTATGCGTGTGCGACTGCTCGCCAGCTAAAATAACACGCACTTTGCTCAGTATACTCTCCAAACGCTGAATCGTACACCCAATGGCCTGATTGGGGTGTCTTGTCACGATCTACTATATTTTTGAACGCCGCAAGAGGGTTTTTCAGGGTAGCAACGGTTGAAAGTCCCACTCTTCTATAACATCCCAGCTATGATATGATTAGAGCAATTTGTTGCAGGCTCTCCTCAAACCATGCCTCGTTACCAGGCGTAATTAGCACACATGGTATGTTATACACCTGTGACAGAATAGTTAAGGGCAAACTTCCGGCTGTGAGCGGTAGCAATATCAAGCGGTCGCCGTAAACCTGCATACTCCACTGCCAGACCTGTTGCGCGAAAGGGTGCTGCAAGGCTGTGATAGCCGGTGGACGCGCACATAGAGGATCAATAGTGACATCAGTAAAACCACGTTCATTTAGATGTACACGCAGCGATTGCAAGATTTTTTCCGGCTGCTGATCGGGTACAAGCACAAATTCAAGTAGGGCGCGTGCCTGCACCGGTAGAGACGTATAGTGTTCCAACGTATGGCTGTCGGTTATGCCTGTTGGCGGCATACTTTGTATATCAAGGAGGGTACAATCCGGTGTGAGCAAGTGAACATAGTGCTGCTGAAAACCATGCAGATCGAACAAAAGCTGCTCCATACCCCACTGTCGTGCTAGTTGCACAGATGTATCAGGCATCGTATAAAGCACGGCCTGCTCTGCCTCTTCAGGTGAGCGAACCGCTTCATAGAAACCGGGCAAGAGAACCTCCGCATGGGCATTTTTAATCTCGCACAAAGCCCAGGTCAGCCGCCAGAGTGCATCAGGTACAAGCGCACTGTGTTGGAGATGAATCGGCTGGCTAGCCGTCTGCACTTCCAAAGCCACGCGCAAGAGTCCCTTGCTACCGAGAACGAGTTGCGGCTGATTGAGTTCAATGCCTGTTTGGCCGGTACCATCCCACAAACAACCTCGCACCTGCCGCAGCACCGGATGATGCTCCATGAGCGTATGTAAAGTGGCATCAGGAGTAGATGTACCATCCAATAGCCAGATGAACGGCATCGCTCCATCGCCCAAAATCTGACGGCATTGCTCAATAGCTGTAAGGGTAGTGGCAATACTCTGAGCCTGCTGTGCTTGCAATGTCGTTGCATCATAGGAAGTATAAAGGAACAATGGTTGTTTATCAGAAATAGACAAGCCTGTCAATGAGACCAGCAGGCACGAGGACAACTGCCCCAGAGAGTCCACATGCAAACCATGCTGTTGTAAAAGAAGGCACAACCTATCAGTAACTGCTACGGCTGTAGGCAAGCATAGTTGACCCATGATCTGCGCATGGTACGCTTGACAAGCAAGCATATTTTGCTTTATACGTTGTACCAACAAATTTTGTATACCAGGTAGCTGATTTTCCATGATAAAAAGCCATATCTTGTATTAATAATTCACCAAATCGGTTTCTCACCATAGCAGGCTATATAGCTTGCACTTAGGCACTGAAAAGAGTTATACTCATGTACAGCACCGTCAGGCCGTTTCACATGGGAACGTCGCACTCAAAAATACCAGTGCGTTGCGTTTTTCTCCATGTCGGTGTATTATAGCCTAAAAGTTCCTGCACATGCCCGGTGTTGGAATCAAGTAGTACCGATGCCACTCTGCGACGTTGCGCGTATAAAGAGCGGCATACAAAGCGTTTTACAGTAGAGGGAAAAGCCTGTCTCCCGCATGACCTCCCTGATGAGGAGAATGCGGAGGCAGCATTGAATACGAGACCAGGCAGCCTATGGGAGAGATCTGTGTTGTCCAAGCAACTCCGACTCGAACCAGCACAACTCACAGACGTTGGACGTAAACGTCCCCACAATGAAGATAATATGGCCTATGTCATACCGAAAGACCCGGTGGCAATGGCCAGAAAAGGGGCGCTCTTCATCGTTGCCGACGGTATGGGAGGTCATGCTGCGGGAGAAGTAGCAAGTGAAATAGCGGTAGACACTGTGAGCAAAGCGTACTACCAGGATGATAGCGATGATGTGCTTACTTCACTTGTGTACGCCATCAAACGCGCAAATACGCTGATCCACCAGCGTGCGGCAGAAAATATGCTCAGTAGCGGCATGGGTACGACGTGTGTCGCTGCTGTGTTGCGTGGTAGCACTGCCTATATCGCAAATGTTGGCGATAGTCGTGCATATTTTATCCATAACGGACAGGTCCGGCAGGTCTCACAAGATCATTCCTGGGTCGCGGAGCAAGTGCGAGCTGGCCTGCTGACAAACGATCAGGCACGCTCCCATGCTCAGCGCAATGTTATTACGCGCAGCCTCGGCACGCAGCCGGACGTTGAGATCGACACCTTTGCGGAACATCTGGAAATTGGTGATTTCGTCGTCCTGTGCAGCGACGGGCTATCTGGCCTGATTACCGATAGCGATCTGCTTGCCATCGTCAGTCAATATCAACCCCAGGAAAGTGTCTATCACCTGGTGGAACGTGCCAATGAAAACGGCGGACCCGATAACATTACGGTCATTGTAGCACGTATACAAGAGGTAGGCTGGGAACCGCCCAACACAAACGCCACAGATCTATCAGGACGAAGCAATCAAGAGGCCGAGGCTACTATGCCATTGCCACTCCCTGGGATGCCAGTCGGCTCAATCGGCTCAACCAGAAGAAATGACAATGGCTGGATGGGTGGCCCACAGTTCCGTCTGCCTAGTGGCCCATTGGCAACAACTGAGGCATTTCCGCAAACGCCACCTTTACTACCACCAAAAACCCGTAAGCGTCGCCGCCTTCTCTATCCCACCCTGGCACTCTTCATCATTCTTGTGATTGTCATGGTAGTAGGTGGAGCTTACTATCTCATACAAAACAATGTCACGGGAACCGCGATCAGTCACGCGAGTAGCTTGCTCAATCAGGCCAATGCCGAAAAGCAAAGTACTCCTGCTGATGCACTCAAGAAACTTGCTACCGTACAAATGCTTTTGCGCACAGTACACCCCAGTGCCTTGAACACCAGCCAGAGTACAGAGTTGAGCGCATTGCAAAATAGTTTTGTGACGACGACAAAAGCTGCGATTACAAACTACACCACACAGGCCAATATCACGACGCTCCCGTGTACCACGACCGTGACCAATGCCCTCAATACAGGAAGTACCAATACACAAGCAGTAGCGATTGCTGCGCTCACCAATAGCAAAGGGACATCGACATCGTCCCTGTTCGCACTCGGTAACGATGGGCATCTCTACCAGATCACGCCTGAGCATAGTCTGGTCAACTTGATGAATACGCCAACCGGCATACAAAAGCTTGCTAGCGATGGTTCACGGCTACTGGCGCTCACAGCAACAACGGGCGCAAAGCCAACCTATAGCTTACATTTGCTGCTATTCGCCCACAATGGGTTGCAGGATGCAAATGCAACCACGATCAATACCAGTGTGACACAGCAAGATGGCAGCATTCCATCCTTTGTCACAGCCTGGGGAGCCGATGTCTATGTCGTGTTGACCTCAATGGCAGCACCAAACAATGCCTACATTCTGGCCTATACGATCAACAACAACAATAAGCTTACCGCCGGAACAGTCACAAAAATCTCCATCTCAAACGCCATTCAGAGCGTATCGGCCTTCCCGAATCATCAGTTGTTCTTCCTCTACAGTGATGGCTCAGTGCAAAGTTGGACCAGTGGTAGCCAGGCTGGCGTGAGTGTCGTGGTTCAGCAGCCTATACCCATCCCACTTTCAATTAATGCCCAGACGTTCACATTGACAACGCCAGTACCCCAGGTTGCTGCTCCATCATCAGTTTTTCTGATGTTGCCACGCGCCACCTTCCTTATCGCTGGCTCGGTCAATGCCATGCCGCATCTCTATCTTATCGATAGTATGTATCACCGTATCCTGGATCTCCAGGCTGTATCGTCCCCTACGACGAAAACCACTACGGCAACGCCAACCACGACGCCGACAGGGACAAATAGCCCCGGTGGTGGCGTGGCAACAACAAGCAACCAGATGAAAATGCAGTTGAATCATCAGTACACTTCTACAACCGTGCTAGCAAATACACAGAACGCGGTTGCAGATCCACAGCAACCCACGCTCTACCTGCTGACACAAATTGGACAGCAGACCGTGATGCAAAATATTGTGGCTGTAGATGTGAGCCAGAATGGTACCTGCACGCCATAACAGTCTACATCAACATCTAAAATGGATTACTTTGTCAATCCTCATGTGAAATCGTAGGGGCGTGATGAATCACGCCCTGCAACCATGTCGAGAGGCAAACAGGGCGTGATTCATCACGCCCCTACAATGAAGGAGTTAGATTTCCGTGGCTTTTGCAGTATATTATCGAACACAGACATGTGGCGAGTTGAACGCGAGCAATGTGGGACAAAAAGTAACGCTGGCCGGTTGGGTCAACCGTCGGCGCGATCATGGTGGCCTGATCTTCGTCGATCTACGCGACCGCTATGGTCTCACACAGATCATCTGCGACCCTGAACGCTCGGCTGAGGCGCACCGTATCGCCTCCGAATTGCGTTCAGAATATGTCGTTCAGATTAAGGGAACAGTAGTACGTCGCTTGCCCGGCACCGAGAATCGCCAGTTAAGTACCGGCGAAATCGAGGTGGTCGCGGAGGAGATTGCTATTCTCAATCCTTCGCGCACAACACCTTTTCCTATCACCAACGAGGCCGATCAGGTTGATGAATCACTTCGTCTCAAGTATCGCTACCTCGACTTGCGCCGTCCCAAAATGCGCGATAACATCATTCTACGCCATCGCGTCGTCAAGGCTATCCGCGATTATCTGGATGAGCGCGACTTCTTAGAAATTGAGACCCCCATCCTGATGAAGAGTACGCCAGAAGGAGCCAGAGACTACTTGGTGCCGAGCCGCCTCTATGCGGGTGAGTTTTACGCCTTGCCACAGTCTCCGCAGCAACTCAAGCAGTTGCTGATGGTGGCTGGACTGGATCGCTACTTTCAGATCGCACGCTGCTTCCGCGACGAAGACCAGCGTTCAGACCGCCAGCCAGAATTTACGCAACTTGACCTGGAAATGTCCTTTGTGGCCGAAGAGGATGTTATGGCGCTGATCGAAGATATGCTAGTCACTCTGATTGAGTCAACGACCAGCAAGCATATCAAACATCGTCCCTTCCCACGCATCAGTTACAAGGATGCAATGGACCGTTATGGCATTGATCGTCCTGACCTGCGCTTCGACCTGCCACTCGTCGAAATCACTGATCTGGCCACAGCGGGCAATTTTGGCGTCTTCAAGAACGCACTGGCGGCACAGGGTATGGTCAAGGGCATTCGTGTCCCTGGTGCCGCACACTACACACGCAAAGAAATCGAGGAATTGACCGAGTTCGCGCGGATGCTGGGCGCGAAGGGACTGGTCACACTGGCACTCAATGAGAATGGCGACATCAAGTCTCCGCTGACCAAGTTTATGGCGGCAGAAGAGGTACAGGCTATTATCAATCGTCTCGCGGGACAGCGTGGCGATCTGTTGCTCTTCGTAGCCGACAGTGCCAAAGTCAGCAATGACGTTCTCTCTCGCCTACGTATCAAGCTGGCCGAACGTTTGAAGCTGATCGACCCCAACGAGATGGCCCTTTGCTGGGTCGTCGATTTTCCACTCTTCCACTACGATGAAGAGTTACAACGCTACGATGCCGAGCATAATCCCTTCTCCGGCATGGACGAGACCCATATTGAGCGCCTGGACACAAACCCGCTAGACGTGCGTGCCAAGCAGTATGACATCATCTGCAATGGCTATGAGGTGGGTGGGGGTAGCGTGCGTATCAATGTCGCCGCGCTCCAGCACAAGGTCTTTACGTTGATGAAGATGAATGATGAGCAGATCAAAGAGCAGTTCGGCCACATGCTCGAAGCCTTCGAGTATGGCGCACCGCCGCACGGTGGTATCGCGCTCGGCATTGATCGCCTCATCATGCTGTTAGCCGACGAGGAGAGCATCCGCGAAGTCATCGCTTTCCCCAAAACACAGAGTGCGCTAGACTTGCTGATGAACGCGCCCTCACCTGTCGATGAGAAACAACTACAAGAACTACATTTGCAGGTACGCAAAGAAGAGAAAAAATAGCATCATTCGCACAGACAAAACGACGTTCGAGCGGCGGTCGCCCGCTCGAACGTCGTTTTGTCTGTGCAAAGCTGACAGATGTAAATTTGCATAGTTGAGTATACTGGAAATAGACGAAACTCCAGAGGTTGTATCACTGGCTATCTGGTTGGGAAGATGGAAGGAGAAGACATAAAAACTATGACCATGTCAAATCAAAAACACACATTTAGTTCTCTGTCAAATACTGCCAATGCAGGAAATATTTTAGGCCATGCCTCCGGCTCTGCGGTTGCTGTGACGCCAAAATTTACACCCACGCTGGGCGAGGATGATGCCATCAGCCAGGCGCGTCTGCTCAAAGCTCTCGCCGATCCGACACGCTTGCGCATCTTGAGCCTGCTAAACCGCTACGAAGGCGAGGTTTGTGTCTTTGAGATCGTCGAGAGCTTTACTCTGGAACAGCCGACTATTTCACATCATCTGCGCATTCTGCGTGACGCTGGCCTCGTCGATTGCCGTAAAAGAGGCTTATGGGCCTATTACTATGTACGGCGCGATGCCCTGAACCGCGCACGCGAAATCATCACAGCCCTGGCATAAAGAATATCTATCGTATCCAGAAATCTTAGGATACGATAGATCAATTTTAGCGCAGGTTATCTACCAATCGACGGGCAATGTGCAGCCACTGTTCAGGGTTATCATCGGGGATAGAACAACCATTGGCAAGAATCAAGCGATGTCCCCTTGTCTGTGTGACCGCACCCATGATCTCGTTCTCTAGCTCGGTCTCGCCACCATATGTCAGAGGACCACGCTCGGCCAAACCACCCATCAGACATTTATCGGTCATCGCCAGTGCCTCACTCAAGCTGGGGCCAGTCAGGCGGTCGCTCCAACTCAGCGCCTGGATGAGATAGTCGGTGAACAGATCGAAGTAGATTTCATCGTCGTTCTGAGACGGATCGGCGTGGACATGGATAACATTGAGCCAGCCGTTTCGCGCACCTTCCAGAGCTTGCAGATCGTAGGGACGCGCAAGCTGCGTATACTCTTCGCGTGTGAAATCGGAGTTGGTCGCCCCCATACATGAGAAGAAGATGCCACTGGCCCCAGACTCAATGGCCGCTTGCATCAGATCACGCAGGTTGGCAGCGACGATGGCAAGCCCAGCTTTGAACGCTTCGGGATTGCGCCGTGCCTCGGCCAACGCCTTTTTCATGCCCAAACCCATATAACGCAGTAAATAGGTTGTGGGACTGAACAAAGTCAGAATCAGTGGATAATCGTTGCCCAATTGCGCACGTAGAGTACGCACACACAACAGTTGTTGCTGGAATGCCGGTGTCTCTAACCCCAAACGCGGTAACTCACTCCACTGTTCTGCCGCCGTGATCTGCGGCGTGGGATACGGCAGGTCCGGCATGATCTTCACAATGTCAAGCTGAAACTTCTTGTAGAAAAACTCTAGCGTGGCAGAGGCCAACTGCTCACCTGAACCTTGCGCCTCTTCCTTGAAATGATGCCAGAAAACGAATGGCACGCGGTCAACCGCTTCGCCCTTCAATGCGGCATGCACGCGCTCACTCGCGGTCATTGCTTGTGTCATACTGCTACTCTACTTTCTATTGGGGCATAATGAATTATGCTCTCTACCTTTCATAAGATGATGACGGCGAGAGCGGCCCTAGACCTTGCGCATAGCGTGTTTTATCGTACTCGGACTGCCGTTTAGCGCGTGAAATGAGTAACTGGTCGCACCAACGCGCTAGCAATGCGCCCAGGAACGCCCCAGTTGCAAACATAATAGCTTTGAACAGCGTTGTCCCAGGCTTCTCCATGCTATAGCCCCCTTGTGTGTATAGGTTTACAGATACATCACGAGCTACTATGCCAATAAGATGCTGTAGGGACCGATGGATCGCATCCGCCTTCCCCGCAGCACGGACGCG
>JAJZEJ010000639.1 GCA_021828635.1 Chloroflexota bacterium | reverse complement strand
CGTTTAGTCGATCTCTTCGGCAGTGTTGTGCTGGCATTTTCGATCAAGGCGCATCGCGGCGACCTCTCTTCGATTATAGGTATTGCCCGCGAGGTCGCGGCCCTGACCGGCCAACCGTTGCACATGCCAGAGATTAAGCTGCATCAACAGGGCCAACCGGCAAACGAGATGGCTAAGGTGACGGTCGAAGCACCCGACCTCTGCCCACGTTACGCGGCACGCATCATCAGCGATGTGAAGCTTGGCCCTTCGCCAAACTGGATGGGGCGGCGTTTGCTGATGGCCGGTATGCGCCCGATCAGCAATATCGTCGATATCACCAACTATGTCATGCTTGAATATGGTCAACCTCTGCACGGCTTCGACTATGATCTGGTGCGTCAACATCACATCATTGTGCGCCGCGCCCACGAAGGCGAGACGTTGACAACGCTAGATGGTGTGAAGCGCAAGCTGGCACCCGATATGCTGCTGATTACCGACCCAGAAGGGCCAACCGCGATTGCCGGTGTGATGGGCGGCGCGATCAGCGAAATCAACGATACTACATCACGCATTCTGCTAGAGGCAGCGAATTTCACGGCCAGCACTGTACGTCGCACCTCAACCACGCTTGGTTTGCGCACCGACGCTTCCGGTCGTTTCGAGAAAGGGCTTGACCAAGAACTCGCTGTGCTTGGCGCGAGCCGGGCGGCACAATTAATGGAGCAGTTAGCAGGAGGTAGCGTCAATCCTGGTATCGTTGATGTCTACTCCAATCCTATCAAAGCGCGGGTGCTAGTCTTCGCGACGGCGGCAGTTGCCTGGCTGACAGATATGCAGGTGACACAGCAAGAGGCAATCGATGCTCTACGCGCCCTCGGCTTTGGTGTAGAACCAGATGAGGATGGGCAGCGCATGACGGTGACGGTACCAACCTATCGCAACGACATCGAGGAGAGCGCCGATCTGGTGGAAGAGGTCATTCGCATTATCGGCTACGATCACCTGCCTAGCACAATTCCAGATGGACCACTACCGGAACTGCAAAGCGATAGATGGTTCGAGCGCGAACAGGAGGTACGCGACCTGCTGATTGGCGCTGGTCTCAACGAGATCATCACCTATGCCATGACCAGTCGCGCACGCATGGTTAATCTCTTAGCCCAGCAAGATGCCAGCACAGCACGTGTGCTACTGCAACCAACTGGGACAGCGGCGCTTACTGGCAATACTAGCAACGGCACGACGCTCACGGCGACAAATGGGACGGCGACAGCACTGGCTTTCGATGTGCGCAGCATTCCAGCCGTCGTGCTGGCAAATCCGCTTAGCAACGACATGGAGGTCATGCGTCTGACTCTGATGGCCGGATTGATGGAGACGATGCAGGAGAATAGCAAACGCAGCCACGCCGGTCTGCGCTTCTTCGAGATCGGGCGGCGCTACCTGCCATCCGATGATGTGCATAGCCTGCCGGATGAACGGCGGAGCGTGGGTATCGCTATTAGCGGTCCAGCTGAGATTTCGTGGGCCAGCGAACTGGCGCGTCCGGCTGATTTCTATGATCTCAAGGGCATCGTCGAGCGGCTACTGGATGGTCTGCACATCAAAAACTACCGATTCACACCGACACAGCATCCGACCTTCCATCCCGGACGTTGCGCCCTGCTGGAACTACCACATCGTCTATCCGATGGTGAGGAGG
This sequence comes from Chloroflexota bacterium, assembly GCA_021828635.1. The sequence continues at coordinate 8,722 of JAJZEJ010000639.1, read as the reverse complement.
TGCTGAGTCCGGTGGGCGTGTTGGGCGAGGTACATCCTCTGGTGCAACAGCGTTATGATCTGCCACAACGTGCGTGCTTGTGCGAGCTTGATCTGGCCCTGCTCTACGAAGCGGTACCGCAACGCCTGGTCTACCAGCCCATCTCGCGTCACCAGGAATTGACACGCGACCTAGCAATTGTCGTGGCTCAACAGGTACCGACGCAAGACATCCAGGACACTATCCTGAGTAGTGCTGGAGAGCTGCTACGCTCGGCCACGCTGTTCGACATCTACACGGGCGAACCAATACCGAGCGGCAAGCAGAGCCTGACCTACTCGCTCGTCTATCAGGCTCAGGATCGCACGCTCACCGATGCCGAGGCCAACGCACTACAAGAAAAAGTCTTGCACACGCTGCGCGAACGTTTCGGCGCAACGCTGCGCTAAAACTTTATGAGGGACAAAAATGCATCCTTGCGGCAAAGTCGCAAGGATGCATTTTTGTCCCTCAATAGATTGCTGAAGTTAATGAGTAGGAACTTTGCCTAAACACTGGTAAAATGACAGATATTTGGTTACAATAATTACAGCATCTCGATTCTGTTCTATTTTATGTTATCTATCGGAGCCATTTGTCATGTTCAATGATCTAAATATAAATCCTCTATCACAAGTCAAGCCGGAAGAATTGCAACGCTTGCGGACACGCCTGCTACCGCCATATAAGGTACTATTACACGATGACGACTATAATGAAATGAATTATGTGATTTTTGCTCTGCTGCACGCGGTCAACTTTCTGACCACGCAAGAGGCCGCACGCATCATGCTCACCGCCCATCTGAAAGGCAAAGCGGTTGTCACGGTTTGCCCCAAAGAAGCTGCCGAATATTACCAGGAACGGCTGATTAGCTATAACCTCACCGCAACGATTGAGCCAGAATAACACTGTTGTTATTGTGAACTTCTTTCTCCTCCATACGTATATACTATAAACTACAAGGTATCCGTTACATGAATCATAGAATGCTTGCATATTTACCAGTTGCTGCATCTATGTTAAGCGTCAGGGCATAAGAAAAATAACCGCCTGTTGCGGAGCAGGTGCTTTGACGTATAATACGATGACAGAAATTGATAAAAGTCAGGGACGTTTATCATGGAGGTAATAGATGACCTTGTGCGTATTGGGTGTACACTTCCAACATTGACGTTGGAGAGTTTGGACAGTAGAATCAAAGAAACCTGAATGGAATGTGTGAAGTTCAGGAATGTTGTTTCATGGAAACACGTGTAGGCTTCACCCAATTTAGATGATGCTGTTTTATCATGCTCCATCAGGAGGAGAAAATCATGATGCACTTATGGGGGTCCAAAGCCAAAGAAGGAACAGAAATGGGCAAATCGGCTCTTGGTGATGTCCCCTCGGGCGATATCGTCGTCGTTGTCGGCGGCGAACAACTCGATTCTAACCTGGTTTCCATCGGCTGTTTGATGGCGAAAGGTGTTAAACGTAGAGTTCATCTTTTACACGTAATAGAAGTTCCACGTGCGTTACCTCTCAATGCTACACTTGAGAAGCAGACGAACCGCGCTGACAAAATACTCAAGTCGGCGATGGAGATTGCCATGCGCGTGGGTTGCGAGGCAATTCCAGAGGTCGTGCAGGCACGCGAAGCTGGCTCCGCCATTGTTGAAGAGGCGAAAGATCATCAATGTTCATTGATCTTGATCGGTCAACAACGTCAAGGGCTATCAAAGCAGTTAGATATGAGCAAAGCCATCGCCTACGTATTGGCTAACTCACCCTGTCGTGTTTGGTTCGTGCAGGATCCCTGCCCCTTAATGGCAGTAACCCCGACACCGGCGGCAGTATCAGCAACCTAGCATAATAAAACCAGTGCATACTGCGATGTCGCCCTAAATTCTAAAGACACGGACCAACAACCAAATATCTCTTCTTCGTGGCGCTACCTGATACATATGGCGCTTCCCGTTCGTAATTAGAATGTGTAATTTACCTTCTAATACAAAACATAGCGTGTTTGATGGGGAGATTGAGAAGATGACCATGAATTGCCCAACAAACGATCAGCAACAACGCCCTCACAGAGATTATTACACAGCCCTCTATCAGGCCGCCCTGACTATTTCCTCCAGTCTTGAATTACATCAGGTACTACAGAGTATTGTCAAGAGTACCACTGAGGCTATGCAGGTTAAGGCATGTGGCCTACGCTTGCTTGATCCCGTGAGCGGCCAATTGCGCCTGAGCGCGGTCTATGGTTTGAGTAGCAACTATCTGGCAAAAGGTTCCGTCACTATCGAACAGAGCCTGATTGATAGCGAGGCATTGAACGGCAATTGCGTGTCCATTGCGGATGTGCGAACGGACCCACGTTTCCAATACCAGGATGCCGCCAAAGACGAAGGATTAGTCTCTGTTCTCTGTGTGCCATTGGAGGTACATGGCAACGCCATAGGCGTGATGCGTGTCTATACCAATCAGCCGACAGAGTTTTCGGATGAAGATGTCAAATTCCTCTCTATTCTTGCCAGTCTTGCCGCCCTATCTCTTGAAAATGCTCGCCTGTATGAAAGCGTCAGGAGTTCATACGAAGGCATTATGGCCGCTTTTTGGGGCGCATCGACTCAACTGTAAAAAATTAAAACGCTGGTACAAAAATGCACTTCCGACTGAGATGTATTTTTGTACCGGCGTTTTTATCTCCCAATATACTCTTGTCCCCCCATGTAAGGGCGCAACGCAACGGGAATACGGATGCTACCATCGGCCTGCTGATGCGTCTCGAAGAGCGGGATCATGATGCGCGGCGAGGCAATTGCGGTATTATTCAGTGTATAGACAAACTTTACCTTGCCATCTTCGTCGCGGTAACGTATATTGGCGCGGCGAGCCTGCCAATCGTGGAAGTACGAACACGAATGCGTCTCGCGGTAGCGTCCCTCGCTCGGTACCCAGCTCTCGATATCCGACATCTCTACCTTGCCATCACCCATATCGCCCGTACAGACATTCACAACACGATAGGGAATCTCCAACGCTTGAAGCAGTTCTTCCGAATTATGCAGCAGTTCATGATACCAGCGCACCGACTCCTCGTGGTCGGCTCGACAGATGACATACTGCTCAACCTTGTTGAACTGGTGAATGCGGAAGACGCCACGTGTATCCTTACCATAGGTACCCGCCTCCTGACGGAAACAGGGACAGAAGGCTACAAAGGTCTTAGGCAACTCCTCAACTTTCAGTATCTCATCTTTGAACATACCCGTAATCGAGACTTCAGCCGTACCAACCAGAAAAAGCTCCTCGCCCTCGATAGCGTAGACCTGGTCGCGTCCCTTTGGAAACTGACCGTTGCCAATAAAAGCAAAGTCGCGGGCCATCGCTGGGACAATCAATGGTGTAAAACCTTTTTTCGCGATACGGTCCATTGCGAAATTCATCAGCGCCAGTTCCAGGCGTGCGGCATCACCTTTCAGCACATAACTACGCGCACCTGCGACTTTGACGGCGCGTTCGATGTCCACTAGATCGTGTTTCTGCATCAGCGCGAAGTGGTCGAGCGGCTCAAAATCAAAGCGCGGCAACTCGCCCCAATGTTTGACGGGTACATTCTCTCTCTCATCTTTGCCAATCGGCGCGTTAGGGTCAGGAATATTCGGCACCAGCAGCAGCATCTGATAATGTTGCTCCTCTAACTCCTTGAGTTGTGGTTCAGCAGCTTTAATCTGCTCGGCCAGCTGTTTCCCCTCAGCGATCAGAGCCATCCGCAGTTCGTTATCCTTATTTCTGGCCGCCTCCTGCACACGTTTCGAGAGCTGGTTCTGGTGTGCGCGTGCCTCCTCCACCTGTCGCTGCATGCTCAGCATCTGCTGATCGAGGTCGAGCAAGGCATCAATATCAATTGGATTGTTCTTAACCCGTGCAGCCTCCTTGACGACATCAGGATTGTTACGAATAAAGGCTAGGTCAAGCATGGTTGTCTACCCCTTTTGTGGTAGGACGGAATACATCACCGTCCCTACGGTAAATTTGCAGGGCGGAATACATCACGCCCATACAATAATAAAAAACGGCGTCGTGTCCATCTAAGGACGACGACGCCGTTTATGCTTCTATCGTGGTGCCACCTTCGTTCTTTCATTGCCTTATGATGTTCTGTTGACAATGAAACTCGTTCTGCCTGATAACGAAGGCTTCCGCCGTTGCTCATCGCACGGAATCCTGGGTGGATTTCGCTCTCGCGCACGCTTGCGTCGCACCAACCCGCAAGTCTCTGAGTATTGCGCCGACAAGAGCTACTTGTCCCATTCAGCTTTCTTTTTTGCTGCGACTACTATAGCAGTATAGGTGCTATTCGTCAAGCTCTGTAGGGGCCGCATCATTGTAGGTGCTGAGCAACCAGCGCAAGGTTCCCTCATCTGGCACCATTACAACTTGCCGTAGTAAGTGGTCGAGCGTTTGCAAGTTTTTGATGCTCGCAACCTGCTGTTGCGTCAGATCACGCATTGTAGGGAAACGAGTTTCCACAACGGTAACTACTGATTCCCGTTTGCTTTTTAGAAGATTGCGCACGACAGCAGGGCTATCGTCCATCAGGCTGTCATAGCTATTCAGAATATCATCGACCATTTGTTTCTCCTTCTCGTTCAACATGGTAGTGCGCCACAAGATTTTCTGGAAACGCGAGAGGTGATCGCCCAATGCCTTTGGCGAGTAATACCTCTTCATTTCCTCTATAGCCTGCGTGAGCGTTTGTACTGTTACACCGCGCATCGCAGGTAGAAACGTATACATCACGATAGTATGGTTACGGATAAACGGCTCCGCATCCATTTTCCACAGGGGCAACACCGTGTAGTCCATCATCATCAGTGTTCTGTCGCCGCTCTTTTCGATGAAAAGCGGCTTTGGAATCGTCGTCTTGAATGGGTAGATAATCACTGAGAGAACGGGTTTTTTGTGCTTATCGTACAATCCGATATGGTATTTGGCTAACCGTATCTCGATAGTAGAATCAGCATCAGTCTGCAACTCCAAGTCCGCTACATGAGGGATGCCCATATACAGAATATTGTAGACCAGATCGGGTTTCAGCGTACTGCGGTCGATCTCGATATTGCTTTCGCCGATATAGACACTGCCCGGCAACAGGTTGGGCAAGATTTCCGCTACCTCGTCGCCGAGCAGCGATTTTAACGCGCTATCATATTGCTGCGCTTCTGGCTTTGACACATCTTTGTACCTCACATTTTTTAATATTGGTAGCATAGCGTGTCAAGATTGGGTAGCCCACAACAAGTATACCATATGTTTGTCTTGCGGCGGGCGAGTAATCAAAAATACGTCACGCTATACTCTCTACTATTACTAATACAGCGCATCTTGGAAAAAGCGGAAACGAGTTTGCATTGTATGGGATTTTGGTATATTGGTGACTCCTACATCCTGCGATTCGCGCCGTCGATTAAACCCCGAAGGATGAAAAAATTGCATTCAAGGTTAGCATAGCAAACACACGGAGAATAGCCATAAGCACAGCTATACGCTATACTACTCATGCGGCCATAGCCTGGCCCACAAAAAACAAAAAATGGCATAGGGAGCAACCATGAAAAAAACGCTTTTCAGAATCCTGCGCTACTGGCTCTTTGGCGCTGTCATCGTGACTGGCCTATCTGGCATGCTTTATGCGGTCGTGCAGCAAGACCTGCGGCTGAACGCCAACGATCCACAAATACAGATGGCCGAGGATACAGCCGCCGCACTCTCTAGTGGACAGGCGGTACAGACGCTTGTACCCTCGACAAAAGTCGATATTGCCAGTAGTCTGGCTCCCTATCTGATCATTTTTGATGCAACGGGCAAACCAATCGCCACCTCGGCCCAACTCAACGGCCAGACGCCCACGATTCCCTCCGGCGTCTTCGGCTCTGTGCGCCAGAACGGCGAGGATCGTTTCACCTGGCAACCACAAGTCGGCGTGCGTAGCGCGGTAGTCGTGACACAATTTAAGGGTGCAAACTCCGGTTTCGTGCTGGCCGGTCGCTCCCTGCGCGAGGTCGAGATACGCGAGAGTGACATCCAGTTGGATGTCACGGCTGGCTGGCTGGCGATGCTCTTTGCCACGCTCGTTGCGGCGATTGTGCTATTTTGGAAGGCCCCGGCATAGATTTAGTGCGTCCACATCTTCAAATCGCTGAAGGACGCGCTGGCCGGAGCCATCTCATCGGCGGCAAACACGCCAATGGTGCCAGAAGAGAGCGTACTATCATTAACGGTACCAATCGCATGACCGTTCACATAGAGCGTAAAGCTATTGCCTTGTGCCACTACCTTCAATACATTGCTGGCTCCCACACCCGTATTCGCAGCATTCTGTGAATCTTCCCCGTTCTGGGATACAGATTGCGAACTAAAGCTGGTGGATTGTGAACCATTCTCCATACTATGGATATAGGTACCGAAACTGTAAGTGCCATCAGGGTGCAGACCAAAGAAATATAGTGATGTATTGCCGGTAGCGTTTTGTGCGCGGAAAACAAGGCCAGCCATACCCTGCGCGAGCAATTTCACGTTGACCTGGAGCGTGCCATTCTGAAAATTAGCACCATTGCGCAGACAAAAAGCCTCTTCACTGCTCTGGTTTTCGCTGACCTGCAACGCGCCATTGCTGAACTGGCAGGTACCGTCACCCGTCACGCTCTGCATCATCCATGCTCCATCATTGCCACTCAAAGAATCTTGTAACGCTGGCATCGGTATACTACCGCTAGCTTGCGGAACAATGTTCTTAGGTTTACTGCTGCTAGAGACTCTGGAAGTCGGCGTAGATACGTGGCTTTGTGGTGTTGCCTTTATGATATGTGGAACAGATGTAGGTGTAGTGAACGTTTTAGATGCAATACTATGCTTCTGTTGTATCGTTACGGTGGCAGGTAGCTGTGGAGATTTGCCAAGTGGATGCGAAAGTACCCAATAAGAGAAAAATGCGAAGCCGATCATGACAACGAGTGCGACGAGGATGGCCGCGAGCAGAAAGCTCCGTCGATATTTATTCATATGTTCCCCCTTCATGTAGATAAAACTCTACTTATCATGCATTATGGTGGCATTATATAAATATATTTAATACATGTCAATACATTAATTGTTGAGGCAATCTAAGATAATCGTGGTAGGCAGCAGGACGAGCAAACAAGCAAGCAGGGCAACCCGCGCGGTCGCCCTGCTACTTGCTTATTACAGAGTCCAGACAGAAACGTTGCTAAAAGTCACGTCTGCGGGTGTGCCGATAAGCGTACCAGCATAAACGCCGATAGCACCTTGCGTAAACGTGCCATCCTGAACGCTATCGACAAACTGACCATTGACAAAGAGGGAGATGTTGTAGCCACGAGCAATAATAGCTATGGTATTATCTTGGTTGAGGCCGGTATGAATGGCCGCGCTACGCCCATAAGCAAGCGTTGCTGAGTGACCATAGGATAGTGAGCCGCCAAAAGAGTAGAATCCATTGGGAGAGATAGAGAAGATATAGGATGTAAAAGCGGCTGATGCGCGAAAGATGATGCCGCCCCACGTATTGCTAACGAATTTCATATGTATCTGATAGAGAAAATTTGTATAGTTGCTATCAGCCTCAAGGCATTCAGTATATGGTTGTTGCGTGCCAATATGAACATCATAAGAATTCTGCTTGAATGTACAACTATTACCATTACTTTCACTTGCCTGCCAAAAGTTACTTGCATTATCCAGTGTATCAGTATATGTTGAGGGTGTTCGTATAATATTCCGATAAACTTGTTCCTGCTCGATAGCGGGTTGCCCTGTCCGAATACCATGTACAACAGCGGTAGCTTGTGCATTGAGTTGAATAGTACGCACAACAGTGGCATCGGCAGCAAAAATAATACCAACAATGACAATTAAAGCCAGCAGAACAAGCATGATAATCGTAGTGACGGCGCGTTTTCGGCGACGTGCTGGCTGCGCTGTTTGTATAGGTATGGGCTGATGTATTAATTCGCTCATGCCAGTTTCCAGACCTTTACATTACTAAATATAACATCGCAGCTACCCGAAAGACTTTGGGCATCGAAGGCTATTTGGCCTGCACTGTAGGTCGTATCGTGAACTAAGGCTGCTGGCTGTTGATTGATATAAAGGTAAAAAGTAGTACCAATCGCTATAACAGTAAGCTGATTACTTTGTCCTGCATTGGTCTGAATAAGAGAGGGATTATAACCCTGCCAGATTGATTTGATAGTATTGTTTTGATCGTAGGAACTGAATTGATAACTGCCATTAGCTGCAATAATGAAAACATAAGCACCTGAACTGTGACGAAAATCGAGTCCAGCGTAGTCCGCATGCACCATTGTAACATTGGCCTGAAAAACTAGGTCATGGAAATAGGTAGCCGATCTAATACAGTCGTATCCTCCTGCTTGGCTTATATGAATGTGGTACGCTCCATTCTCGTAGGAGCAACCATCTTTGCCGGAGAGATAGTTGTACCAGACATTGCCAGCCGGTTCCGTGAGGGCATCATCGATGACGGGCGTGCCACTGGTGGCTTTCGCGTAAACCTGGGCTGGTGAGAGCGTGCGCCATGAGTTTGCGAGTTGTTGTCCCTGATTCGCCAGATAGGTGTTAGTGACCAGTGCTGCTTGATTTTGAAAATCGATAGGGCGTAGAAAAAACGCAT
>JAJZEJ010000582.1:3241-10443 GCA_021828635.1 Chloroflexota bacterium | reverse complement strand
CTTTCTGCATGCCTATGCTGAACTCTGTCAACCGGCTAAAGGTGAAGCTGCATTACTAAGCGAAGCTCTTATGCTGATTGCACCCATTGCCATCATGAATGGACCACTAGAAGACCTCTTTTTCTCATCCTCTATGCTAAATGAGGAAATATTGATTGATGATATGTTCGAACGGTTGGCCTGGGCCTCGACGCTTCCTGCCTGGCTGATACGGGTTAAACGCATGCTGGCAGAGATGTGGAAGTAAGTCATCCCTATCAGATAACAGAGTCTTTGACCTCTTATATTGTGTGCTACAATTACGATAGTTACATTTTCATTGCGACCGTTACCTCTAACGAGACAGTGCTTACAATAGTCATCGCTGAGGAGAAATGCATATGAATGTAGACCGTAATATCATCGATCAAATGCGTGCCATCACCATCTCGCGTGAATATGGCAGTGGTGGTGGTGAGATTGCCCGCAGACTCGCGGAACGCCTGGAATGGCGACTGGTCGATCATGAAGTTGTGGTGCGCATCGCTCATGAATTGGGTATTACAGAAGAAGAGGCAGATGCCCATGATGAGCGTGTGGAAAGCTTGACCTCGCGTATCCTCGCCAGTATGCCACTTGCCGCCCCTATTGGCTATGTTGAGGCCGGTATGGCGATGGCAACGAATCCGCAACTCTACCGCGAGGCGCTCGTGCGCGTAGTGCAAGGTGCCGCCGAAACTGGCCACGTAGTTATTGTAGGACGAGGCTCTCAGCTAGTACTAGCCAATCGGCGCGATGTGCTACATGTGCGTATCATTGCGCCACTTGAACAACGCATTCCTTATGTTATGAATCGTGAGGGGCTGGATCAAAATACAGCACGTAGCCGCATCCAGGTCAAAGACCACGATAGGCAACGCTATCTGCAAGAGGAATATCGCCGTCGCTCAGATGACGCTTCACTGTACGATATTACCATTAGTACCGGCATTCTTGATCTAGATGCCGCAGTTGATCTCATCGTACTCGTTCTCCAACGTAAAGCCGAACGGCTCTCCGTGCCGACAGGACAACTGGGACCCGCCACCGGCCTACCGCGTTATCCAGGGCATCCAGGTGATATTCGTTCACCAAAATGACACACATAAGAATGTATGCAAGGATACGATGAACATGGCACTCCTCGTGGGTGTCATGCTTATTATCCCGTAATTGACAAACTACTAATATTAGTGGGGCGAGGCTTTCTCTTCTGTTTCGGCAACAACCTGATTGTTAATGCTAGCTGACTGCACCTCTAGCCGACCAGACTCTGTATCATAAATGTAGCGTTTGCCGCGTAGCAGCGAAGCGCCAGCCGCGATCAGACAGAGTACCACTGAAAGGTAGAAGACGGCATGCAGGCCAACCATGAACGGCGACGCAATCAGATTAGGGAAAAAGCTCTTGCCAAGCAGGTTCGCTTGTTGTGTTGTTGGCAGACCATGCAAGACCGAAGTGGGCAGCAGCGTCTTCATCGGGTTATAGCCCAGGAAGGCCGCGAAAAGGGCCGCCGTTGGAGGTAGATTGCCGATCTGATGCGCTATACCCCCTGGTACACCAGCCATAATCAGGCCACTAGAAAGCGCCACTGGCAAGGCCACGGCTAACCCGATAGTAATGATACTAAAGAAAACACTGATGCTCAGCACCGAAGCCACATTCTGGAAGGTCGCACGCATACCTGAAGCGGCTCCACGTTGCTGCGGGGGAACGCTATTCATGATCGCCGTCGTGTTTGGAGCGGCAAACATACCTTGTCCAATACCCAATATCAGGAGCAGAAGAGCAAACCAGACATAGTTGAAGTTGGCAGGCAGGAAGGTCAACAAGAAGAAAGCAACTGCCTGAATTGCCATACCCAATGTCGAGAATGCACGCGCACCGAAACGATCTGAGAGCCAGCCACTCAATGGTCCCATCACAATGAAGCCGATCAGTAATGGAAGCATGTAGATACCAGCCCATAACGGTGTTTGCTCAAAGCTATAACCGTGTAGAGGGAGCCAGATACCTTGCAGCCAGATAATCAACATAAATTGCAGACCACCACGCACGGTACTGGACAGGAAACCACTAATGTTGCCAGCCGTGAACATGCGAATTTTAAACAACTCCAACTGGAACATCGGATCGCTGACGTGCAACTCAATCCACACAAAAGCCGCCAGGAGTAGCACGCCAAGTACCAGAGTGATAATCACAAACGGACTCGTCCAGCCCATCGGTGAACCGGCATACGGCTCAATACCATAGGTGACACCAATCAACAAGATGGTCAAACCAAGCGCAAAGGTGATATTACCGGCCCAATCAATCTTCTGATGCCCACGAATCGTCGCGGTCTCACGCAATTTCAAGTAGGCCCAGACGGTGCCGAAAAGGCCGAATGGTACACTAACCAGAAAGACCATACGCCAGTTAATTACCGAAAGCACTCCACCTAGAATCAGACCGATAATCGACCCTAGAATAGCCGCGATCTGGTTGATACCCATCGCCATACCACGTTGTGACACAGGGAAGGCATCGGTGAGAATGGCTGTACTGTTAGCAAAAAGGAAACCACCACCAACGCCTTGCACCAGACGGAAAATGATCAACTCTAGTGCCGCCGTATTGCCTCTGCCAGGTGTGATGAAGAGCAGAATGCTCCCAAGAGTGAATATCGCAAAGCCCAGATTATAGAGCTTGACGCGGCCAAACATATCTGAGATACGCCCAAAAGTGACGAGCAGCGTAGCAGTGACAACCATATAGCCTAGCAGCAGCCACAAGAAGTAATTTGTCTCTCCAGGAGCGAGGGGATTGATGCCAATACCGTTGAAGATGGCGGGTAGCGAGATCAACACAATGCTAGAGTTGATTGTCGCCATCAGAACACCCAATGTGGTATTGGAGAGCGCAATCCATTTGTAATTCGGTCCTAATTCTTCATTTCCACGACTTCGCAAGGCTTGCCCATTTTGGGGTGTGATAGTCTTTGCCTTGTCTTGCACAGGCTCCTCCTAACTACCATAGCGCAGAAAAACTCTTGCCACCACTGCCTACAGTATAGCAAACTTTATCGTTTACGTCAACGTTATAGTGTAAAAAAAGCAAGGATAAAACACCTTTTGAGAGGCTTAAATATAAGACGGGAAGCATTGTGTTGGCGCTTCACACGAGACAAGCGGCGGCTAAAAGCCAATCAAGGATTAGTGGGCGTGCCGTTGACGCACAATGGTAATCAGGTCACTGAGTACACCATACGCAGTCTGGTTGACCAGTGACTCGTGTTCGATGAGCGTTATGGTACCCATCGCTTCGGTTTCAAGAGAGATGATACTTGGGGTACTGCGTCCTGTTTTTGCTGTGTATAACACATCTTCAGCTTCGATACGTTCCGGCTTCACCTCTGCGATAACAATGCCCTGTTTGCGCGAGGCCCGACTGACTAGACGCAGCGATGCTCCGGCTAACGCGGCGGCAAAGATATCCTCGTTTGGCAGATTGCGCAACCCCTCGCGTTTGACCATCATAGGGGTAATATGGCCTTCAAGCAGGTTATTAGCCAGAATTGTCGTTTTCATAGCGGCATCCCAGCCGTCTAGATCGTACCAGGGATCGGCCTCCGCGACGCCAAGCTGTTGGGCATTGCGAATAGCTTCATCGCGCGTATAGCCCTGCTCGATCATACTCAACACGAGCGTGCTGGTTGTATTGAGCAAAGCCCGAAATGAGATGATTTGCACTGCTTGCAAAGTAAACTGTGCCAGGTTGATGAGTGGCAGACCATCCATGACGGTAGCCTCGAAACGAAACTGAACGCCATGCCGACGTGCTAATGCCTCTAACTCAATCTGTCCATAAGCAACCGGACCTTTGTTGGCGGTAATCACATGCAGACCACTTTGCAAAGCGAAGCGAATATGACTCAGGGCAGGTTGCCCATCCTGGGGATGTAAATCAGTGAGTTCTATCAATAACGTTGCTTGCGCGACACGCCCCATCTGTATGAAGGTTTGAGCATCATTGACTTGATGTGATTGAGTGCGGAAAAACTGCGCCGGGTCTGCTATCTCAGCCAGCATAGTAGCGGCAATGCCGGTAGGATGGACATAAAAACCCTGGTTGCGCGTTCCAATGCCGCTAATCAGAGGGCGTATACCCAATTCTCGCCCCAACCACTCACTGCGTGCCGCTAGCAGCGAAAGCAGAGACTGTGCGACATTACCGAAGCCGAGCAGTAGAATACGAACTGGTGGTAAGAGCGCGGCGAGAGAAACTTCGCTCATGGAACCCTCTTTGTAGCTGGTTGCTCAAAACCCTAAAATTATCAATCAAACCGGTACCACCATGATGCATCTGTGAAAGCAAGAGGATCATAATGATGAGTAAAATAGCCACAACTACCGCCATGATAAACAATAACCGCATATCTATCTTCGTGCCAGGTGTATTGGCATCAGACCTATCTACACCAGTTTGTGATATCTGGCGCTGGGGAGTTATGCCGTTAGATGGGTATCCCTGCACACCACGCACAGGCGTGGCAGAAGCGTTTGGTGTACCGATTGGCATGCTTCTCGGTGGCATGGGAGACACAGAAGCACTTCTATGTTGATCTGCTTGCTGCCCTTGTGGAGCGGAGAATGGTGCCGACCCTCCTAACTTCTTTGGCGCAATAATCAATGTCTGTTCAGAGGAAATATCGCCTTTTGCCTGCATCTGCATATGAGCTACCTGATTCTCAACCCCAGCAGAGACGCTCGCTCCCTGGCTATTTTGCGGTGAAGGCGAAGGTGCGGTGAGCGAGGCTCCACAGCGCGGACAAAATGTTGCTTGTGGTGTCAGAGGCGTATTACAACGTGGACAGAACATACTATAGGATACTTGCTGTCCTTGTCTACTTGGAACATTTCCCGCGGTACCGGATGTCACACCGGAGCCAGCATTCTCAGTCTCTGCTCGCTCTTTTGCAGCTTGAAGCGTTTCATACAACATAGGCAGATCAGGTTGCGTACTATGCGTATCAGGCATATGGGCTACGCCTGTAGTCGTCGTCATTGGTAATGCATCTCGCACGATGCGCAGATCAGAGGCAAATTCAGCAACGGATTGATAACGCTCTCTTGGTTTCATCGCCATCGACCTCTGAATAACTATATTGAGACGCTCAAGTACTTCCGGTGCCAGCGTCCCTAGCTGTGCCAGATGCCTGGAATAGCGTGGTGCTGGTTTACCCGGCTTCGTCACGCCAAGTCGAAAGGCACGAACGGCATTCGCACTATCCTCTGGCGGATTATTCGCCAGTTGCTGTTGCAGCGAGGGCAGATCGGGCTGGCCTGCCTGCACAGCCTGGCGTGTAGAGACACTGGGCGGCTCATGTGCCGTCAAAGCAAAATAAAGTGTTCCTCCCAGGGCATACACATCGGAGCGAGCATCTGTGCCACTTCCGCCCGGATACTGTTCAAGGGGAGCATAGCCAGGAGTCCCTTGATGGCGAATAAAAAAGAGTGTACGCGCCCCATCGGCGGCAGCTTTCGCATTCCCAAGATCGACCAGTACCGCCGTTCCATCAGAGGTAATGCGAATATTGTCTGGCTTAATGTCGCGGTGAATAACCTGTGGGTGCTGACTATGCAAAAAGGTTACGGCGTCGCAAATGCCCAATAACCAATCCATAATGCGGGCAATCGGGATAGCCTCATTATGTTGGCGGGCAAGACGCACAAGATCGGTCAAGTCGTTTCCTTCAATATAGTTCAGAACGACATAATACCGACCACGTTCATTAAAAGCATCATGAAAGGCGGGAAGATTGGGATGGTGTAGTTGGCCTAATACATTTGATTCATGCGTAAGCTGTTCTTGACCACTCGTACCCGTTACTAAATACTCTTTCACGGCATACTGCTGGCTTGTTGCCAGGTCTATCGCCAGATAGACATGTCCAAAACCTCCACTGCCCAGCACTCGCTCGATGCGATAGCGTCCATGTAGTATCGTACCCGACGGGGTTGTTTCAATCATCAGGACGTTTCTCCTTACTTTGCTGAACAGAGTCTTTATGGTAGCATCTTGCTATGGTAGCGGAAATACTTGGCTTATTGCTGGTTCCATCCATTGCCGCTCTGATGACGTTGTATTGCAAAGCGGAATTTTATGTCACATGCAGGTTCTTGTGTGCCTGACCTGCATACGCATTATACACTAGAACATCCGATTGTGTACACGCTATTCTCAATTTCCCTGACAAAAAGGCATGCATCAGTTCTTTCACGTTCAGGTGAACACTTGCGTTACTCTTCTCTCGTTGATGACGATGGATGCACGGGAGGCGGTGAGGGAGAGAGGCGAGCCTGCGATAGAAAAGCCCAATCATTTTGCTTATATACCCGCAAATACATAAATGTTTCGGCTTCCCGTACCCCTTGCACTTTATACAGCTTCTCAGTCAGAAAACTAAAAAAGTGGTCATTATCGCGGCACACCACCTCCGCGAGGATATCAAAGCTACCAGTGCAGAGAATCAGGTAGATTACTTCATCAAAAGTGGCAATCTCCTGAGCCGCCTCCAGTAGCCGGTCTCCACTTACATGAATACCGATCATACTGGCAAGCGAAAAACCTAGCTTAATGGGGTTGGTGACGGCGACGATCTGGATCACCTGCGTATTCGTCAGATGAGCCACACGCTGTCGCACACTCGCCTCGGAGATGCCCAGGTCAGCTGCTATCTTGGTAAAGGGCCGTCGCCCATCCAACTGTAGTGCCGCGATGATGCGTTGATCAATCTCGTCTACCTGGTTCTTGTTCGTATGCTGGTCCATAACGTTCCTATCGTATCACTTGCTCATCGTTAAGACAATCGATGGCAGCTCTGCAACCTATAGTGTATGATAGAAGCATGTCGTTAGCAGAAAGGATATGTACTGGCATGCCTGTGCATTACACACATTCCACTGGCTTGGTTTTCGATACCCGTTTTCTGGGTCATGACACCGGCGTTGAGGACACGGTAAAAACCCGCACTGGTTCCTTCCGCGTCTCACCAGAGCCTCATCCATCTTCATCTTTTATAATACAACGAATACAAGAATTTCTCACCGGTTCAGGACTAACTGAGCAGATGGTACTAATTCCCGCACGGCCTGCTAGCGAAGATGAACTGGCTGTATATCACACACGCGCCTATATCG
>JAJZEJ010000582.1:0-3231 GCA_021828635.1 Chloroflexota bacterium | reverse complement strand
CACGACTATATCGCGGGCATCCGCGCCTGTGCTGCTGGTGGGCCACGCCGGGGTCCGTGGGGCGATGTCGATGATGAAACCGTTATCAGCCCTGGCTCTTTTGAAGCAGCACTCTACGCTGCTGGTGGTGCGATAAACGCGGTTAGTGCTGTGCTGGAAGGACGTGTGCGCAATGTCTATGCCTTGTTGCGCCCACCATGTCATCATGCGTTAAGCAATCACGCAATGGGCTTTTGTATTTTTAACAATACCGTTATCGCTGCCCATCAGGCCCGCAACGTCTACGGACTTGAGCGTGTCATGATTGTTGATTGGGATGTGCATCATGGCAACGGCACACAGAATGCTTTTTATCAGGATTCGCATGTTCTCTTTCTATCGTTACATCAACAAGATTGGTTTCCGCGCCAAGCAGGCGAACTAGAACAGGTCGGTAGCGGCGCTGGCGTTGGCTACACCGTTAACATCCCATTGCCTCCTGGCACCGGAGATCGCGGTTATCGTGCCGCCTTCGAGCAGCTTGTCCTGCCGATTGGTCGCCAGTTTCGTCCGCAACTGATTCTTATCACCGCTGGTCAGGATGCAAGCTGGCTTGACCCTCTGGCAATGATGATGGTAACAATGGACGGCTATCGTACCATCGCCTCGTTAATGGTTGAACTGGCGAACGCGGTCTGTGATGGACGATTAGTCATGTTACAAGCCGGTGGCTATAGCGCCGCCTACGTACCCTATTGCACGATAGCTGCCATCGAGCCGCTCGTCGGCGTCGAGACAGGCATCATTGACCTGTACGACTCATCCGACGAGCTTGAACGCTGTAAAACAATTATGACCCGTGACACAATGGATGCACTCTCAACCGCTCGCACATGGCATCGGCAATGGTGGCAACTTTAAGCTCGCAGCGACTTGTTAAACGTTGCTACAATCGCCAGGATCAATTGTGGGATAAACAAAATCCCAACTGCCCAGGCTGGCCCGACAAATTGGAGCAGCAGACCGGTGAGCCAGATGCCCAATGGCTGACCACCAAAGGAGATTAGCCGGAAGACACTGTTGACGCGCCCTTGTAAGGCATCAGGGATGGTCGAGAGGCGATAGCTAAACTGCATGACCGTGTAGATTGGCACCACAATAAAGCTGATCACATTCACAACGCCGAGCCAGAGCGGATTGGGAGCGAATGCATACGAGAGCCACGAAATCGCCCATATCCACGCTGACACAATGATGACACGCTTAAAACCGAAACGCTTCTCCAATGGACTGGCGAGAATAGCTCCCACGATACTACCGATGCCACCAGCGCCGACAATCAGACCAATGGTAAATGCTGAGGCATGTTGATGTTGTGCGATGACGGTGAGAATCAGCACATAGCCATAGCAGGGCGTGGTTAGGCCACAGGTCAGGATTGCCAGAAAACGAATCAGTGGATTGTGCCAGAGCCAGGTCAGACCCTCTTTCACTTCCTGCCACAAATCGGAGGTTGTGACGCTGCGTTCTTCCTGAAACTGCTTACTAATGAAGAACAGCGAGATAACCGAGACAACATAAGAGATCGCATCACCCATAAAAGGTAACATGCTTGAGAAGCTGTAGAGCATGCCACCTAATGATGGTCCTAAAAGCAATGCGCTGGAAGACAAGGTTTGAGCGACGCCGCTGGCCTCTGTAATCTGGGGCTTCGCAACTACATGTGGTAGAGAGGCTGCATCCGCCAAATTGAAGAAGACGAACAATGTGCCTTCGACCAACGAAACAATATAGAGCTGCAGAAAGGTCAAGTGACCGAGGAGCAGTGCCACTGGAATGCTTCCCAGCGCGATGGCTCGGCCCGTATCACAAAGAATCATCAGGCGCTTGCGATTCCAGCGATCTGCTAATGCTCCAGCGGGCAACGATAATAGCAGGTATGGCACACCGCGCATCCCTGTGATTAAACCTGCCTGCAATGGTGAATGCGTGAGTGCCAGAATCAGCAAGGGAAAAGCTACCAACGATACCGAAGTGCCGATGGATGAGATAGTCTGACCACCCTCCAAAAGCATGAAGTTCCAGTTGCGCCAGAGTGGGACGGCGCGTGATGGTTGCGCCTGCTCGCTGTCATCTTGTTCACGAGTATCCTGAAATGTTGACATTTGTTGTTGCTCCTGAGAAAAGATTGTAGAAACGAAACGAGCGAGACGAGAGCGATTTCACGCGAAGAGCTATGCATTCTAGCAAGATGGCGCACTACATGCATGGCTATTCTCAGGGCAAAGTGTGGGGAAAACTGGTAAGCAAGGCCCGACAACGCGCAAGTATGTAGCATGCACGCATCGAGCTGAAGAAGAGGGATAAAAGCAGAATCACAAAAACGAGAACGCAAGCAGATACTATGATTACTCATGCCAGCGTTATCTTTTTTGCCACTGCTCTATGCCGCATAAGCCCGGCGTGAACGCTTATGCGGCAGCTAAGCTCATTTGCATATAAGCCGTGCTGCGTAAATACTTGTGTGTCTTCATAAAAGAGATGCTACCATGCAACCGCTCTGCTTGTCAAGCCAAAAGAGAGGAAGGCAGAAAATATGATAGAATGGCAAGAGAGCAGGGCGCAAACAAACAGTAGCAGGAAGCTATGTGTATGCTTGCAACCCTGGCGTTGTACTGTCTTGCCAACCAGGAGGCATCTATGTCTGACAGCATTGCTCATCTCAACATTCCAGGAGAAAAATCACGCGAGTTGATGGCACGTCGTCAGCAATTTGTGGCACGCGGCGTCTCCAGCACCATGCCCGTCTTTGCCGCGAAAGCCGAGGGAGCTATTATCGAGGATGTTGATGGAAATCGCTTTTTCGACTTCGCCGGTGGTATCGGAGCCATGAACATCGGGCATAGCCGCCCGGAAGTGATCAAAGCCATCGCTGAGCAGGCTGAAAAATTCACCCACACCTGCTTTAGCGTCATGATGTATGAATCCTACGTGGCACTGGCTGAGCGGCTAACCAACATCACTCCAGGCGATTTCCCCAAGAAAGCTATTTTCTTCAACAGCGGAGCCGAAGCTGTGGAAAACGCCGTCAAAATTGCGCGTTACGCCACGGGGCGTCCAGCCATCATCGTCTTCGACAATGCCTATCATGGTCGCACCCTCATGACGATGACCATGACCTCAAAGGTTAAACCCTACAAGTATCGCTTTGGTCCTTACGCACCAGAGTTCTATCGCGCACCGTTTCCCTAT
>JAJZEJ010000752.1 GCA_021828635.1 Chloroflexota bacterium | reverse complement strand
ATATACGCTGGTAATTTGGTAATTTTACGAATGAGGATGAACTATGATTGATCGAGAGACCGTAATGCATGTCGCGCAACTCGCCCGCCTGGGCATGAGCGAAGAAGATATCAACCTTTTCCAGGGCCAACTATCCGTCATCCTTCAGAATATCGCTATCCTACAAGAGGCCGACGTGAGCGGCGTCTCACCAACGGCCCATGCCTCGCGTCTGACCAATATTATGCGCACCGACACACCTCGTCCTTCATATCCTCCAGAGGCTCTGCTGGCGAACGCGCCCGACCAGGAAGATAACAGCTTGAAGGTCAATGCGGTACTGGAAGGAGAATAATACTGATGACGGAACTCTATCAACTGACGATTCATGAAGCGGGAGTATTGCTGCGTGAGCGTAAAATATCCTCGGTCGAATTGACGCAGGCTCACCTGGAGCGCATTCGTGCGGTGGAAGATAAGGTCAAAGCCTTTACACTGGTCACAGATGACCTGGCATTAGAGCAGGCACGTGAGGCCGATAAACGCCTTGCCAGTGACGAAAATCTCTCGCCACTCACCGGCATTCCAATCGCTATCAAAGACGTGATCTGTACAAAAGGCATCACGACCACCTGCGGTTCACGCATGTTAGAGAATTTCAAGCCACCTTTTGATGCGACGGTGATGCAAAAATTGCACGAGGTCGGCATCGTCATGGTCGGCAAGACCAACATGGACGAGTTCGCAATGGGTTCATCGACCGAACATTCAGCCTTCTTCCCCACGCATAATCCGTGGGATGTGGAACGCGCTCCCGGCGGCAGCAGTGGTGGCTCAGCCGCAGCCGTCGCGGCAGGCATGGCAATGGGCGCGTATGGCAGCGATACTGGTGGTTCGATTCGCCAACCGGGCGCACTGTGCAATGTCGTTGGCCTCAAACCAACGTATGGGCGTGTCTCACGTTTCGGTCTGGTAGCCTTCGCCTCCTCGCTTGATCAGATTGGTCCCTTCGCCCGCGATGCCCGCGATGCCGGATTACTGCTCCAGGCTATTGCCGGACATGACCCCTGCGATGCCACCAGTTCACCGCATCCCGTCGGCAACTATACAGCAAACATGAGTGGTGATATTAAAGGGTTGCGGGTTGGCGTGCCGGAGGAATATTGGGTTGAGGGAACACAGCCAGAGGTTGTCGCGGCTGTACGTGCCGATATCGAGAAATTGCGCGAACTGGGCGCGATTGTCGAACCGGTCTCACTGCCACATACCCGATACGGTGTCGCAGCTTACTACATTGTCGCACCCGCCGAGGCCAGTGCCAACCTATCACGCTACGACGGCGTAAAGTACGGCTACTCATACCGCGATACCAACGATATGTGGGAGGCAATGGAGAAGACGCGCCAGTACGGTTTCGGAGCTGAGGTCAAACGGCGCATCATGCTTGGCACCTACGCGCTCTCATCTGGCTATTACGACGCCTACTACAAGCAAGCAGAGAAGGTACGCACACTGATTCGACAGGATTTCGAGCAAGCTTTCGAGCGATTTGATGTGCTAGCTAGCCCGGCTTCGCCGACGGTCGCCTTCAAACTGGGTGAGATATCTGACCCATACCAAATGTACTTGCAAGACGTGTTCACCATTCCAGCCAACCTAGCAGGTATCTGCGGCGTCTCCATTCCTGGCGGCTTCAGCAATGGCTTACCGATAGGCTTCCAATTGCTCGGCAACACCTTTGCGGAAGATATGATTTTGCGCGTAGCCGACGCCTTTGAGCGTGTCACTGACTATCACACGCGCTGGCCCCAGTTGTAAAAAGTCGGTTAGGGACTGGTTATGCACATTAACGCATTACGTTGGTAATAGGGCCGGTGTACGGACCGGTTCACCGGCCCTATTATAGTATTATGCAACATGTGTTTTAGGGGTAGGAAGAGAATCTCCATCTTCAAGGGAACTGCTAACGAGTAGTTCAAGTATCTCTTCCCCATGCTGAGCAGCTTCACTATACGTATAGCCATGTGTTGCGGGCATAATGACTCGATCAGCCCATTCTGGTAATGTGACAAGAAAGGCTTGATCCTCTTCCGACCATTCAATGAGTATGGAGTAGTGAAGATTCTGGGTATCCATTACTCAAAACTCCTTTTCGCTAAGATAATCTGCCTGAGCATATCTCGTACAGATTTTTCCTGGTTATGAACCTCTTACATCGTATTTGAATGATTATATCATATAATTGAAGCTGATGAACTAACTCAAGTTGGTTGGTATCTCAAAGTATTTCATTTGTCAAAGCACATACATTGTAGTTGGGAGACACAAGAATGGGACGGCGTATCGCTGGCAGCATCTTACTTGTTATTGCATTAATGATCGTAGTTGCGGTACCTGTACTAGCATTTACACCCTTTGGGAACCATACACTGCGAAATATGGGTATCACCGTTAGTTCATCTCCAAGCCCCATCGTCTTTACGCCCACACCCGTTCCCTCACCTTCGCCTGTTCTGACTGTACAGAGTCAGCCACCAAACATTCAGGCCAAATACGCCTATCTGCTCGATGCTGATACCGGTAATGTGTTGGCGGATACCGATGGCGAGGTACCAGCACAAATGGCCAGTACAACCAAGATTATGACCGCCCTCATTGCCATTCAAACAGGCAATCTGAAACAAATTGTCACAGTTCAGCAGAATGCCTATAACGAGGTTGTGCTACATGATGGCAGCAGTGCAGGTCTAGTCGTAGGCGACCAACTTTCGCTGAAAGACCTGCTTTATGGGTTGATGTTGCCATCAGGCGATGATGCTGCCATTGCTATCGCCGACGCGCTAGGTGGCCCAACCGCCTTTGTGCAACGTATGAATCTCTTCGCCTATCGTCTACATCTCTTTCAAACGCACTACCTGAACCCTGATGGCCTCAACTACAATCCTTACGGCCTGCCTATCGCCGACCATCACACCACGGCGGCCAACCTGGCGCATCTGGCGGCCTATGCCATGTCCGTTCCACTGTTCGCCCAGATTGTCAGCACACAACAATATGTTGTGCCACCGACAGAATTTCATCACGGCTATAAATGGGTAAACATCAACGCCTTGCTCACGAATTATACCGGTGCGACGGGAATCAAAACCGGCTTTACGCCGCAGGCCGGTTACTGCCTTGTCTTCTCCGCCACCCGCGACGGTCATCACTTAATCGGCGTCGTGCTGGACTCACCGACAGAAGAGAGTCGCTTCACCGACGCGACCACACTGCTCAACTGGGGCTTCGCACTACCATTGATGCCGCCCGCGCTTCCCGCCGGATGAAGAAAAACCGGCGCAAAGGTACTGGTAAGGATAAGGCAAACGTGATACAATGGTCTCCACTTAATCAGTGCCTATAGACGTTTGGATAGAGTATGTTGCTATGCGTTATGCTATCTTTACCGATATTCATGCCAATCTAGAAGCTCTGGAAGCAGTGCTAGCGAAGATCGACGAATTGGCAAAACAAGAACCAGTCGATGAGATATGGTTTCTGGGCGATCTAGTGGGCTACGGTCCCGACCCTAATACCTGCATCACGAAGTTGCGCGAACGCACCAACGTGATTATCGCTGGTAATCATGATTGGGCCGCCGTTGGCAAGATCGACCTGGAGGATTTCAGCGCCGCCGCTCGCATCTCAGCCGAATGGACTGCGACACAGCTTACAGAGGAACATAAAGAATTTCTCAGCAATCTGCCGGAGCGGATTGTCAAGGACGAGTGTACGCTAGTACACGGTAGTCCCTATGGTCCGTTGTGGGAATATCTGACTTCGGAGGCGCTGGCCGAGCGCAGTTTCCAATACTTCGAGACGCGCTACTGTTTCGTCGGCCATACCCATGTGCCGATCATTTTTCAGCAACCAGATCAGGTTTCTAGTATTCCAACTGTGCCACTGAGTGAAAATGGGGCCAGCACATCCGATGCTGAACAGCATACCAGTACGCTTTTCGCCGACATGCCACCACATGATACGCTGCCAGACGACGATGAAGAGGAAACCACCAAGCTGGCCGCGCTACGCCTACCTGCCGCCAAGACAGCAGCTTCTAGCGAGCTAATGCAGGCGACATTGCCTACAATAACAGAGGCAGAAGAAGACCCGGCAGCAACAGAGCTTCCGGCTACCAATGGGCATCGGCAAAATAGCGATGACACAAAAGGTACAAATAACACAGACAACACAGACAACATAGACATCACTAATGATGAGTTAGAAGACGATACCGAGATCACAGCGCCGGAGACTATTCAAAACGCGGAAGAGCGGCTTAACGATGAAATCGAGGAGTTGCTGGAGCTACTCGGCCTGAGCCAGAGCCTGGTGCAGGTGACAAACGAGATGCTCGACCCACCAGAGGGTCATTGGCAACTACCCACAGGCTATCGCGCCATCGTCAATCCAGGTGGTGTCGGACAGCCACGCGATGGCGATGCACGTGCCGCATTTATGATCTTTGATACTGAACGCGGCTTCACGTTCTATCGCGTTTCCTATGACATCGAGAAGACACAGGAGAAGATCATCAAGGCCGGTTTGCCCCCTTATCTGGCAACACGCCTGGCCTATGGTCGCTAACAAACAAGAGAATGAAATTAGTTATTGGCCTCGGCAATCCTGGCACCGAGTACACCCAAACACGCCATAATATCGGTTTTCATGTTGTTGATAAATTCGCGGAGCAGCAGGGTTGGCAGTGGAGCGATCAGCGTAACCGTGCCATTCTCGCCACTGGCACACTTGGCCTGGAAAAGGTCATATTGGTCAAGCCTATCACTTTCATGAATAAAAGCGGCGAGTCGGTCGGCGAACTAATGCGCTGGTACCGTGTGCAGCCCGAAGATATCCTGGTAATCTGCGATGATCTTGATCTGCCGGTCGGCAAACTGCGCCTGCGTAGTAGTGGTAGCGCGGGTGGTCATAACGGTGTTGATAACATCATCCATCATCTGCATACCAACCAGTTTCCACGCCTGCGCATCGGCATCGGACGCCCAACGCACAATCGCATGGACACCATTCACTACGTTCTCGGCATTCCCCCGCTCGACGAGCGTATCCTGATCGAGCAGGCTGAAGAGCAAGCTGTCAAAGTGCTACCCCAGATTATCTCACGTGGCGTGGCCTTGATGATGAACGTCGTCAACGCCGACCCCGAAGCGCAGAAAAAAGCCGAAGAGCAACGCAAGAAACGCGAAGAGGAGCGGCGCAAACGGGCGGAAGAGAAGAACAAGCAAGATAATGAGGATAGTACTGACGAAGCCGATAGCACCGCCGAAGAGTAGACAGGGCAAACGCGAGGGTATGCCCCTACAATGACACGATGCCGTCCACACCCGTTTTCATTGTAAGGGTGATCCCTTGCGGTCGCTCCGCCCGCTCCCTATCAATCACTCATAGATACTGTTTTTGCTACATGAAGGCACTCCCCAAACGCCCACATATGAGCTATAATAGCAGGAGATGGAGAGTGTGGAGGTGGAATGATGCGGGGAAGACGACAGAGCTATCGCGTGCGACTCATCGCCTATGATGCGTTGCCGGTCTCTATGCGCCATCGTACACTGCGCCTGCCCAGCCCTAGCCCGACACCGTTGGCTTTTATCACAGCCTCTTTCCCTACACTCAGTCTCAAACCACGCCACATGGCACGCTTCCCACGTAAAATTCGCCTACTTTCTCTGACACAAACATACCCGAATCTCAACTTGTAACCCATCTACGTTGTAAATCGTAACAATAACCATATAATACAGGGTGAATAGTCGAAAGCTACCTAGAGAAAGTTTGATACACGATGCCCATCATAATCCAGGCAAACAAGGTTAAGAAAATCTACCGAAATGGTGAACTGCGTATTGCTGCCCTCAATACTATTAACCTCTCAGTAGAACAGGGCGCAATGATCGCCATTATGGGGCCAAGCGGTTGCGGCAAGACCACACTACTCAACTGCCTCTCTGGCCTCGATACGATTGACGAAGGGGACATATTTATCCGCGACCGCAACTTGCGCGAGCTGAGCGACGGCGAACGCACCGCCTTTCGCGCTCAACATATGGGATTTATCTTCCAGGAGTTCAACCTGCTACCAGTGCTATCAGCCGTTGAGAATGTCGAGCTACCATTATTGGTTTCAAGGATGCCCGCACGTAAAGCACGCCAACAAGCACTGGAGATGCTTGAGTTGGTGGGACTTTCGGACCGCGCCCGCCATCGTCCGGCAGAACTTTCCGGCGGCCAGCGCCAGCGTGTCACCATTGCCCGCGCCCTCACCAATAATCCCGCCATTGTCTGGGCCGACGAGCCGACTGGCAACCTGGATAGCGAGACCGCGCAAGAGATCATGGAGCTACTGACACGCCTGAACAAAGAGAATGGGCAAACCTTTGTCATCGTAACTCATGCCATCGAGGTCGGGAATCTGGCCAATCACATTATCACGATGCGTGATGGGAAGATTGTGGAATAGTATAACAAATTCATGTCACCATTCTTATCGACCTTCGCGTGATATGCAATGACCAGTAACTGGAAAGCTGGATACCTGAAAAGCACAAGGAGAATCAATGACAATGGAGAAAGCTAGCCCAAAGGATGTTGAGAAATGCTTGAAAGGCATCAATTATCCCGTCAATAAAAATGAACTCCTTCACCACGCTGAGGAGCATGGCGCAGATGAGCGTGTCCGTAAGACACTAGAGCGTATGCCAGAGCAGACCTACAATTCCCCCGTTGAAGTCAACAAAGCTATCGGCGAGGTGGATCGAGGCAAAGGCAATGCTTAATCTGATAGCTCACACTCGTCATTAGCCATAAAAGCAGGATATTCACAAGGAATACCCTGCTTTTTTCTATCAGAGATAATTGGTGCCTATCACTGAGCCAGTGTGCGCTCATCGGCACCGACCATCGAACGTACCACGTCTTTAATGTGCGATGAGGAGAGACCGTACAATTCTTTGAGAATGGTTGGCGCACCATGCTCAACGAACTTGTCAGGTAAACCTATCACATGCGTATCAATGTTGTGCAGGCCGCGCCGTTCCAATAATTCCAGCACCGCACTACCGAAACCGCCCGCAACCACGTGATCTTCAACTGTCACAACGCGCTTAACACCCTTCGCCAAACGCATAATCAACTCTTCGTCCAGTGGCTTGGCCCAACGAGCATTAACGACAGTAACGTGAATACCTTCAGCCGCCAGTTCTTTGGCAGCCTCTTCGGCGGGTGCAACCATCGAGCCATAGGCCAGAATGGCACACGCGGTCTCTTCCGCCTCTTTCATCGTCCTGGGACTGAGTAGCTCTGCTTTGCCGACCTCCAGCTTATGCAGGTCTTTCGTCAGCATCACTCCCAACGCCTTGCCGCGTGGATAGCGTAGGCTGACCGGACCATCCATATACACGGCGGTGTAGAGCATGTGACGCAGCTCTTCTTCGTCTTTTGGAGCCATGACTTTCATGCCAGGAATAGCCCGCATAAAGCCAATATCGAAAACGCCATGCTGCGTCTGTCCATCTTCACCAACGATACCAGCGCGGTCCATCGCAAACACAACATGCAGGTCTTGCACACAAATGTCATGGATTATCTGATCATATGCTCGCTGCATGAACGTTGCGTAGATTGCCACCACCGGTCTCAGACCCGCTGTAGCCATGCCACCGGCAAATGTAACAGCGTGCTGCTCAGCGATACCTACATCGAAGTAACGTTCGGGGAAACGCTGATTGAGTTTCTTCAAGCCAGTACCTTCAGCCATCGCGGCGGTGATACCAACCACCGATTTATCCTGCTCGGCGATTTTGACCAGCGCATCAGCAAAGATATCGGTATAGGTTGGTGGGTCATTAGGGTTTTTCTTGATGGTGCCACTCTTGTAATCAAACGCACCAGGGCCATGCCACTTGGTAGAGTCTTTCTCGGCGACCTCCCAGCCCTTACCTTTCTTAGTCACAACCTGCACGATCACCGGGCCTTCAATCTTTTTAACATTTTCAAACACATCGATCATGAGAGGAATATTGTGACCATCAAAAGGACCGAAACATTTGAAACCAAGCTCTTCAAAAATTGCTCCACTCTTGCTGGGCAACACAAACTGTTTGATACCCATCTCGGCACGACCGGCAGCCTCACGCGCCCTATCGCCCACGACGGGCAGCTTCTCAATCGAGCCTTTCGCCATGCCGCGCAAACGCTGGTAGCTCGGCAATGTCTGCATATGACGTGCCTTACCTAGATAGTGATGTAATGCACCCACATTGTCTGAGATAGATTTATCGTTATCATTCAGCACAATAATGAGATTTTTCTTCAGACTACCCGCATTGTTAATGGCCTCCAACGCCATGCCACCCGTCAGCGCACCATCGCCAATAATCGCCACAACCTTGAAGTTTTCGCCTTTGAGATCGCGGGCTACGGCCATGCCGAGAGCTGCTGAGATAGAGGTGCTGGCATGGCTGGCTCCAAAGGTATCGTAGGGACTCTCATCACGGCGCAGGTAGCCCGAAAGACCACCAAACTGGCGAATAGTATGGAAGCGTTCACGGCGTCCCGTTAATAGTTTATGCACATATGCCTGGTGGCCGATATCCCACACCAGCAGGTCTTTTGGTGTCTCAAAGGTATAATGCAGTGCCATTGTCAGCTCGACAACACCTAGATTGGGAGCCAGATGACCACCCTTTACCGAGACTTTTTCAATGATCTCGCGCCGGATCTCCTCCGCCAACTGCTCCATTTGTGGCACAGTCAGTGCGCGTAGCTGTTCTGGACTGTCAATGCTATCGAGAATTCTTGTCAAAGGTTTCCTCCCAATACTAGTCTTCGGCTCCTCTTGCACAGTAGCACCATGCAGCCAGCAGATAGACGTGCAAAAAATTTTATTTATTCATCATGCTGCAATAAAGATGCATGAGCAAAGCTTATAGGGTCTACCAGGGTCTACCAGAGTCTGTGCTATCAGGCTTCCATCGTATTATAGATTATAGTAGGTAGACACAACCCGACAAATAGCCTACCCTCACCATTGTTAGCACTCGAAGACTTGACAATAATCTATATTGCCACAAGACCTCACAGATATGTTATAATGCACAGACCCTGATAGGAAAAGAAGGTATATCTTGACAATATGACACACTTCCCTGTGACCTGTCTCTATAGCAGATTTGCGCGTTACACTGAGCGTCAATGCCGTTCGTCTGTCTTTGTCAGTCCTTGACCTTCTTCAACTTGATTGCTATCAGTTTTGCTATCAGATAGCAGGTAGAGACCCTCTTTTTTAGAGGGATAACGCTGATGACAATGCTGTGTTTTCCACCTAGAAACTATTGTTTTTTCTGTCATTTTGCAGGTTTGCAGGTTTCGCAGGCTGCCATAACCCGAAGGGAGGAAAAATTACCCTAAGAGTCCCTTCAAGTGGCTTGAGATGCGGCTTGAGAGAAGATTTTTGCGTAAAATGCGTAGCGGAATCGATGCGGAACAAACCTGCAAACCTGCAAACCTGCAAGCATCGTCTCACGATATGTTGACGTTCAGAGACTATCGATGACGCGGAATGCTCATATCATAACTGGCTGTTCAACACGAAAAAATATGCTATACTCTAGGAAAAGGAACGAAGGGAGGGTGATAATGCCAACACTCGAAGAGCGTATCGAGGCTATACAGCATGCTATTTCTATCATGCAAACAGAGCATACCTCTGATATCAAACAACTCTATGATCGTGTGAACGCTTTGCAACAGCAGGTGACTGAACAAAGAAATCGCCTTGCTGAACATGGGCAGGGCATTCAAGGCATTCAGCAGAGGTCTGATGGCCTGATAACGCTGCTGAGTCAGCAATTCAAAAACATCGACACGCATTTTGTCAAGGTTGACCAGCAATTTGAAAAGATTGACCAACATGCAGCAAAAACTGACCAGCGAATGAGTACCATAGAAAAAGGGCTTGATGAGACGACACTATATGCAACTAGGACATATGGCATTGTTGAGTTTCAACAAGCGGATATTCGCGTTCTCAAAGAGGATGTAGGCATAATCAAAGAAGATGTGAGCGGTATCAAGGGACGATTAGACCAGATAGATCAGCGTTTCGTTTCACTTGAAGGGAAGTTCGATCAGCGTTTCACCTCCCTGGAAGGGAAGTTCGATCAGATGCTACAACTTCTCACAAAAGGCCAGAAGAGTTAGGGAGTCTGATAGCAACGCCAAAACAAAGAAAGCCCTCGCCAGTTGGGTTATATGGCGAGGGCCATATTTATGGCATTTTACGGTCTAGACCGAGCATCGAATAATGAAGGTGTATCTAAACACTTCTGTTTGCTTCTGTTTACGACTTGCTGAATATCTCTTGGGCAAACCGCAATCCCCTCATAACGCCAATAAGCTGTGTTTGGGCAACGCAAACAACAAAACTCTCCT
>JAJZEJ010000494.1 GCA_021828635.1 Chloroflexota bacterium | reverse complement strand
TCCGACTTGGACTGCACGTCTTCTTATTTAGCGATAATGTGCCTGTTGAGCAAGAGCAGCGTTTGAAGGCTCTGGCAATTGAGAATGGCCTGCTATTAATGGGGCCAGATTGTGGTACGGCGGTCATCAATGGTGTTGGCCTGGGCTTTAGCAATGTTGTTCCGCGTGGTTCAGTTGGTATCGTCGGCGCGTCGGGAACAGGTATGCAACAGGTGATGTGCCTGCTCGCGGCTACCGGTGTGGGCATCTCACAGGCCATCGGTACCGGCGGACGCGACCTCTCGGAAGAGATCGGTGGTGTGATGATGCACCACAGCCTTTCGCTGCTGGCTCATGACCCACAAACCTCGGTCATTGTGCTAATCTCCAAGCCGCCTGCTCCCTCAGTAGCGCAAGCTATCCTCAAAGATGCCGCGCAAGTCGCTAAACCTGTTGTCATCATCTTTCTTGGCGCTGACACGCACCAATTTACTGAAAGCACGCCTATGATGTCTTTCGCACGCACGTTGACCGAAGGTGCGGCACTGGCTGGAAAAGCGGCCGGTGGCAATCTGGAACGTATGCCACAGGCTAGATTATCAAGCGACGATGTAGAGAAGTTAGCAAAGATACGTTCTCAGTTAGCGCCCTCGCAACGCTATTTACGCGCCCTCTATTCCGGTGGCACGCTTTGTGAGGAGGCTATGCTGCTGTTCAGTGAGCGCGTCGGACCCATTGCCTCCAATATTCCCTTGCAACCAGCATGGCAATTGGCAACCAATGAGACGTTTCGCGGCCATACAGCACTCGATCTCGGCGCAGACGAGTTCACTCGTGGACGCCCTCATCCCATGATTGATGCCTCTATGCGTCTACACTATCTGAATCAGGCGGCGGATGACCCCGCGACGGCGCTACTACTGTTCGATATCGTGCTAGGCTTCTGCGCTCATGCCGATCCGGCTTCCATTTACGCTCCAGCGATTAAAGCTACCCGTGTACGAGCTAGCGCCGCTAGACGTATATTACCCGTGATCGTCTCGCTGTGTGGCACCGAGGACGACTCACAACGGCTTTCTCAGCAACGACACCAACTTGAGGCGGCTGGTGCGCTTGTTTATGAGAGTAACGTCGCTGCCACACTTGCGGCAATTGCGTTGCTGGTGGAATGAGGAGAAATTTCATGAACCTTTTCAATACGTCACCAAATATTATCCACATCGGAGCAGACCTGTTTGCTGATGCGCTTGTAGCACAACATGTGCCGATAGCTCGTGTAGACTGGCAACCGGCGGCTGGCAAGAGCGATGCGGCATTGAGTGTATTGCTAAATGATGAGCGCGTTGAGCAGGCTAACCAGGAGGCGGTACGGCGCATGATGGGGGCGCAACCACGTTTGGTTGACGTGCGTCTGGCTTCTGAGGTTATTCCTGGTATGCGTAAGCATCTCTTGTTGCATGCTGGCCCGCCGATTGCGTGGCAGCGCATGTCTGGCCCTTTGCGTGGCGCTGTGCTTGGCGCGTTGCTTTATGAAGACCTGGCTACTGATTTACAAGATGCTGAACGCTTGGCGGCAAGCGGTGAGATCAGCTTCGCGCCCTGTCACCATTATAACGCAGTGGGACCGATGGCAGGTGTGGTCTCAGCCTCGATGCCGGTGCAGGTGATCGAAGAGCCGGTCTATGGGCATCAAACCTATAGCACGCTCAATGAAGGGTTAGGTAAGGTGTTACGCTATGGCGCGAACGGTCCCGATGTGCTGGCACGTCTGCGCTGGCTAGAGCAGGTGCTAGCTCCCGCGCTAGCCCGTGCTATCCGTTCTCTAAATGGTATTGAGATTAAGCCGATGACAGCGCAGGCGCTGCAAATGGGCGACGAATGCCATAATCGTAACAAAGCCGCTACCTCGCTCTTGATACGCCAACTAGCCCCCGCGCTGGTCGAGACTGGCACTTCGACTGCTGAGACGGCGAGTGTGTTGCGCTTTATCAATGGCAACGATCATTTCTATCTCAACCTCTCGATGGCGGCTTGCAAAGCTGCGGCGCTGGCTGCGCACGGCATCCCATACAGTAGTATCGTGACCACGATGGCGCGTAATGGTACAGATTTCGGCATTCGGGTTAGTGGTCTGGGCGGACGCTGGTTCGTCGGTCCAGCTCAGCCTATTAACGGTCTTTATTTCAGTGGCTTCAGCGCCGAAGATGCCAATCCTGACATTGGCGATAGCACCATTTCGGAGACGGTTGGTATCGGAGCCTTTGCGATGGCTGCCGCGCCTGCTATAGTACAGTTTATTGGTGGCGTGCCTGCCGATGCCTTGCGCTATACGAGTGAGATGTATGATATTACAGTTAGTGAGGATAGCCAGTACCAATTGCCACCACTCAACTTCCGTGGCACGCCCGTGGGGATTGATGTACGTCAGGTAGTGCGCCAGAATCTGTTGCCGATCATCAATACCGGCATCGCCCATCGTTTGCCGGGTGTGGGCCAAGTCGGTGCTGGCATCGTGCGCCCGCCCATGCAATGTTTTGTCGATGCGTTGGAGGTTATGGCTGAGGAGGTCAAGTATTGTGAGTAACGCATCATATAACGATATTGTCCAATGGTACGATCAATATCTGCAAGATAATCCTCTCTATCATAAAATCGTGTTGCCACAACTGCTAGGCATGCCAGGAGGTGTGAGGCGACAGCATATACAAGGCTGGCTGGCTCGTGAAGTACCTGCCTTGCTGTTTATACGCACTTTTGCGGCATAAATGCATATAAAACAGCAATACACGCAAGGCTCTTCTTGAATTTTATGGCTAAAAGTCAGGTGGTCACCTGTTGTCCCCCAATGCCAGATGCTCCATTAAAAAACCTACCTGTATAAGACCGCAAGAGTACGCCCCGCTTGTTTTCATGCGTAGACGCGCATGAGGTAGAGAACGCTATCGACATAGCGCCAGTTGAAAATGCCAACATGCATGACATTCCAGCCGCCCTCGTTGTAGGCGCTGATGATATCATCAAGGTTGCCGTGGAAATTTTGCCAGAGCCAGGAGAGATAGGTTGCGCCCAGGTTTAGATTGTCCCAGAGCTTGTAGGGGTCGCGGCGCACACCAGTCCCTGCATTAATGCTTTGCGCTGTGTAGGGCATAAGTTGCATGACGCCGATGCCACCATCGCGTGCGATGACATGTTCTGTCCAGCCACTCTCTTGCCAGGCAATTGCTAGCAGCAGGTTAAGCGGCAAGTGGTAGCGTGCGGCAATAAGTTTGAGTTGATAGACAACCTCACCTTGTGTTGACCATTGTAGTGCGTCGTAAGCATACCAGCGCACCGTGCCATTGGGATACAAGCCGCTACTTGTGCTAGTGTTGGAACCGCCACCACTAGAACCACCACTGGAGCTACCGTTTACACGATAAGGAATACAAAGTTGCTGGTTAACAAAAATTAGATTGACATTGGCAATATGATTGACTTGGGCCAGTACCCAGATGGTTGTATGATAGCTCCAGGCAATGGCACTGAGTGTATCACCGCCACGCACAGTGTACCATTTGCAGGCGTTCCCTGCGCCAGGACTGGTCGCTGCTCGCGCTGCTTGAAATTGAGAAACCAGCATAGAACCGCATAGTAGTAGAACAGTACATATGATAAGAAACATGTTTTGATAAAATTTGATACGGTTACTACTTATTGTTCTATCGTGGTTGCCCACTTGTACAGCCATTTTTTGTACACCGTTATAGTGCTGTATCGGTATGTGTTCCATAAATTTATTGCTCCTCTCTCTCTTTACTATGGCATCTTGTACAATCGAAAATGGTAAATAAGTTTATCTACCATTCCATCTTTGCACTACCTGTTCTATCGACAAAGGCTTGTGAGAACTTAAAGTGATGAAGTTCGATATAGGGGGTTAAGGAGATGGGGAGATCGACCGATCCCTCCATCCCAATGGGTAACTTGACGGTTTTCTAGTGAGCGTGCTACAGTGTGATTGTTGTGTACGCTGTAGAAGGACAACAAATAATGAGGACAAGTGATCTACCAAGCGCGACCGTAGAAGAGTATCTAGAAACCGTTTATAATATGGTGATGGAAGGCGAGGTCGTTATTGGAGCGCGATTGGCGCAAAAATTTGGCGTGGCACCGCCGACTGTGACCGAGATGCTCAAACGCCTGGTGCGTAGTGGCTATATCGAGATGGATAATAAACGTCAGGTCACGCTTACCGAGGTTGGCAACGAGATTGCGGAATCGGTTTTACGCCGCCATCGCCTGACGGAACGCTTCCTGGTTGATATTTTGGGTATGCAATGGCACGAGGTTCACGAAGAGGCTGAACGTCTGGAACATTCAATCTCTGGCGCAGTTGAAGCTAATGTGATTGCCCGCTTGAAAGACCCCACTACCTGCCCGCATGGCAACCCCATCCCTGGTCTAGTGCCGAATGCACGCAATTATTTGAAAGATCGCCACGCGGTGCGTCTCTCGACAGTCATAGAGGGCGAAACTGTGACTATTCTGTGTATTTCTGAAGTCGTCGAGGACGAAGAGGCACTCATTTTATATTTGCATGAAAAAGGGCTAACTCCTGAGACACACCTGACGGTATTACCAGCACAAGAAAGCGCCAACATTACTGCCGATGAGCTATTTCGGCTCCAGGTTGGCGAACGTCTGGTAACAATCAGCAAAGCTGCCGCATCAAAAATTTGGGTCACACGCTGAAATCCTCAAGCACTAACCGGCTAATGGGCTTCTTGGTTAAGATTTGGTCAAAATTTGGTCAACATTTCTCCGATCCCTTGACTTCATGCATTAGGGCGTGCTAATATCTGACTGGCTAGGTAGGAATTGAAGATATGGCAATGATGCTATAGAGCCTGGAAACCAATAAGCTTGACAGAAAGTGTGCTTTGTCATGATTGCGGCATTTGTCCTCTTCTTGCGCGAGGGATTAGAAGCGAGCCTGATTGTGAGCCTGCTCCTCGCGTCTTTGCGCCAACTTGGTTTGATGCATCAGGCGCGTGCGGTATGGATTGGTGTTGGCCTTGCTGTCCTGGGATCACTGCTCGGCGGTGCGGTGGTTTATCTCACCGTGCGCCAGTATGCTGGCTCAACCTTCCAGACTGTTTTTGAGACGATTACTTATCTGATCGCCGTCGTATTGCTGACCACAATGACCTTTTGGATGCAGCAGCATAGCCGGTCGATGAAAAAAGAATTAATGGCGAAGGCCAGCACGGCCAGTTCTGGTTTCGCAATGGGCTTGCTGGCTTTCTCAACGGTTGGCCGCGAGGGATTGGAGACCGCCGTTTTCACCCTGGCCTTTGCCTTCCAGACCAATGCTCTGTTTCTGCTGATTGGTGCCTTGCTCGGTCTGTTTGCCGCCGTGGTATTGTGTGTGCTGGTTTATCGCCTGGGCTACAGGCTCGATTATCGCATCTTCTTCCGCGTGATGGGCATTGTGCTACTCTTCTTCGCGGCTGGTTTGCTCGGCGATGCTATTCAGAATATGCAGCAACTTGGCTGGCTCGCTATTGGCTTGACGCCGCTCTGGAACACTTCGCGTGTTCTCAGTGAAAATAGCACGCTTGGCGACCTGCTACACACGTTCCTGGGCTATGCTGAGAGTCCCACGGCGCTACAAGCTCTGCTCTATGCTGCGTACCTGGCTATTGTTGGTACCGTCTTTGTACGGATGACACGCAAGCCGCCGATGAATGTAGCGGCTAAATCAGCGCCTTCATCTAAAACAGTTCATGCGTAGAAACTACCAATAATCATAAATTATACTCTTTCTCATAACATCCTTGCGGAGATGGCACGCTTGCACACAGCGTGCCGTCTCCGTTTTTTGTTGTGCATGGTGATGATAATGATACGGAGCCATTAAGTTTTGCGAATATCGTAGAATGAATGCCAAATATAATCATTATTCGTAGTTTTATGGAAAAAGAATTGCTATTTTCATGATTTGTAGGGTACAATGAGAGGAAAGATCGTTGTGGTTATTCGCATGTCTCTCACGGAAAGGAACATGTATGCTGCGAGAACCTGTTACCATTGACCGAAAACTGATTCAGGAGATTATTACACGCGAGGATGCGGAGTTCAGGAAACGCACGCCACGTTCGCATGAAATTCATGAGCGTGGTAAGGTTTCGTTGCCTCTAGGTGTTGCCAGTTCGTTTCAGGCTGTGCCACCGTATCCACTCTTCATCAGCCGTGGCGAGGGTAGCCATATCTGGGACTATGATGGCAATGAGTATGTCGATTTTCACATGGCTTTTGGTAGTTTGCTGGTCGGCCATTCGCATCCCCTGCTGGTAGAGGCGTTGCGCGAGCAAGCGGGCTTAGGAACACTGTATTCGCTGCCATGTGCCGATAACGTATTTATGGCCGAGGAGATGGTGCGCCGCTTTACGCCTATCGAGCAGGTACGTGTCTCGAATTCTGGCACCGATGCGACGATGGATGCGTTGCGCCTGGCACGCGCTCATAAGCAGCGTGATAAGGTTGTCAAAATCGAGGGCGCTTATCACGGGCATCATGATGTGGTGATGATGAGTACCAAGCCATCACGCGAGGCCGCGGGCGATCCAGCGCATCCCAATACTGTTCCCGCGACACAGGGTATTCCATCGGATGTCAAGGGCAACGTGGTTATCGCGCCCTATAACGATGCTGCTGCGCTTGATGCCATTCTTTCGGCGCATCAAGGCGAGATCGCGGCTGTCATCATGGAAGCGGTACTGATGAATGTCGGTATTATGCTGCCGGAAGAGGGCTACTTGCAGGCGGTACGTGATGTAACGCGCAAGCATGATGTACTGCTGATCTTCGATGAAGTAAAGACAGGTGTGACGGTTGCTCCTGGTGGCATCACCGAGGTGTATCCGGTCGAGCCTGACCTGATCTGCCTCGCCAAATCTATCGGCGGCGGCATGCCTATCGGTGCCTTTGGTGGGCGTAAAGAGATCATGGACCATATCAGTAGCGGCGAGGTGTTGCACCTGGGTACCTTCAATGGCAACCCTATGTCCATGCGTGCCGGTCTAGTCACCTTGACGCAAGTGCTGACACCAGAGGCCCATGCTCGTGCCAACAACCTCTCACAGCAGTTGGCGGACGGCTACCTGAGCGTCATCGACGAGTTCGATATGCCTATGCATGTTTCGCAGATTGGCGCGAAGGGTTGTGCCATGTTCCGCCATCAACGCGCTCGCAACTACCGTTCCTGGTTAGAGGTTGACATGGAACTTTCCTACGCCTACTGGCTCTTCCTGGTCAATCGCGGCATCCTCTTCCCGCCAGGACTAGACGATCAGTGGACCATGTCCGTCCAGCACACACAGTCCGATATAGATCATCACCTGCACGTCTTTAGCCAGTTTGTGCGCGAACTGAGCCGCTAATGTCTGCTAGCGTCTAGCTGATATTCACACAAATACATGGCACCCACGAGGGATGCCACTACATATACCAACATACGCGGTAAGATCAGTTCTATATGTAGTGGCATCCCTCGTGGGTGCCATGTGTTGTGACACAGAAGTGCCTTGCTTCGTCTAGAGGTAAGCTCTTAGTCCTGAATGGTGGACGCTTATGGATGCTTCTGCTATACTGCAAAGGCAATCTCAGGTTTTTCAGCGTGTTCGTAGATGCATGCGCATACGTGTTATAAAAAACGAAAGTTGTGGAAAGAATGAGCGGTTCAGATATGCCGTATTTCTTGCCTGACTCATTTAGAATGCAACAGACGAGAGATGTGACCGAGGAAGCTACGCAAAAAAATACGATAGTCTCTCCTGATGAGACCGATGATAAACAATCAGCCTCTGCTTTCTGGCGGAATCGCCTGATAGAGCTTGGCTTGATATTTTCAATGGCGTTGTATTATGTTGTTGGCAATACACACCTACAAATTCCTGTATTGCCCTCTCTTTTTGCACACGTCACGCATGTCTCACCGGTGCTTTCGTTGCCATTCCTACTTATTTTTGCGGTCCTTTGCTGGTTCCGTCTGCCTTTTGCTGTCGCATTGCTGCCGCTTTCCTTGCCCTATTATCTGTTGCAGAAGAATGTCTATAGCCACTACAATTTCAGCCTGGTCGAGATTGCGCTCTGGACAACCGTTGCGGTGGCATTATTACAGATGCTAGTGCAGCGCAAGCGATGGCCGTATTGGCGCTCTTTCGGGCAATTACGCGACGATTTTGGGCCGTTCCTCTGGCCGATCATCGTCTTTGTTGCAATGGCAGCCTTCTCTATTGTGATTGCCTATGCGCATACCACCGCTCTGCGTGCATTCCGCGAAGAGGTCTTTGATCCGCTTGTCTACGTCATACTAGTTTTTGCTTGCCTGCGCACACGCCCAGATATCGTGCGCTTGCTCGCTGCGCTCATGGGTTGCGGGTTGATTATCGCACTGCTCGGTGTAATACAGTTCTTCTTTTTCAAGCATACACTGGTATTAGAGTCGGATGGTATCAGGCGTGTGCATACGGTCTATGGTAGCGCCAATAGTATCGGTCTTCTGTTCGACTATACTTTGCCCGTAGCGATTGCATGGCTGTTTGGCAAAGTGCCTGGGCGTAGTCGTTTCATCGCAATGCTCATTTGTATTCCAACAGTGATAGTGTTGTACCTGACACAATCGCATGGTGCCTGGATCGCCGTTCCTGTCGCTGCGCTCTTCATTGCGGCACTCTCTATTCGCAACCGCAGAGTATTAACCATTGGTGGCGTGGTGGTTGTAGTCGGGTTGGCTATCGCGCTTTTCGCCTTTCACGATAAACTGTTCAATTTCTTGATTCAAGGCCATACCAATCAGCAGCATATTAGCACGCTAACCAAGCGTTTCTATCTTTGGGAAACGGCTGTACACATGATTCAGGCTCGACCGTGGTTCGGCTTTGGTATGGATAACTGGCTCTGCTACTATAGCCTGAACAATATCTGTAATGCGCACCAGTTCCACTACTGGATTGTGAGCTATCCGCCGCACACGGGCATCGACACCGGTTTGCGCGAGGAACCAACCTTATCGCACCCACATAACATCTTCTTGCAAATCTGGGTGAGCATGGGTGTCTTTGGTTTGTTGGCCTTCATCGCCGTACTGGTTCTCTATTTCCGGCTCTTTGTGCGTGTGCTAAAGCGCCTTCCCAAACTTCAACCAGCCGTGGGCGAACAACTGCGCTGGATGACCATTGGCGTGGGCGGAGCGATGGTAGCTGCACTTGTGCAAGGCATGGTCGATAGCTCGTTCCTCGAACAAGACCTGGCCTTCTGCTTCTGGATTCTCGTGGTTGTGCTGCTGCTTATTCGAGCGAAGGCCGGATTAGCATGGCATGAAGCACGTAAACCGACATAGGCTATGGCTTTGTGAGCTATATCACAGCGTGAAGGCGACGTGTCTCACAGTTATAACCCTCCGTTGCTACTACACTAAGAGAGTAGAGTAGTAATAAGAGGGAAGTTATGATGTTCTTTGGCATTGCGCTACAAACGTTGTTGATCTGGTTGGCCTGTCACTTTGTGGGCGACTTTGCTTTTCAAAGTGCATGGATGAGCATGGAAAAAGGTAAAAGTTGGGAGGTCAATTTCTATCATAGCGCCACCTACACAGCAGTCTTCGTGCTATTCGCCCATTCCTCACCGCTTGCAACCGCCATTCTTCTCTGCACCCACTTTGTCGTTGACCCACTCAAAGCGCGTTACAAACTAATTGGCCCCATCTGGCTCGACCAACTTCTGCACATCATCACGATTCTGCTCATTCTCTGGCTAAAACTGTAGTATCATCCACTTCTTATAGCCATGAAATATGCATATCAGCAACGATAGCGGTTGTATAATATACTTGAGAATAGGAGAGGAGTGTGTTCGTGATATATGGTTCAAGGTGGGCTGATACACGATGATGCAGGTCGTTGAAGATTACTACGATAGGGAAGCACAACGCGAATGAGAGCGTTTAGAACGCCATCGCACTGAGTATGCGGTGACACTACGCGCTCTTGCTGAATATTTGCCAGTAGCTCCGGCAACCATCCTGGATGTTGGTGGTGGGCCGGGCCGTTATGCCATTGAACTGACCAGGCAAGGTTATCAGGTGACACTGCGATAAGCTCGTTACCAGGGATTTCCAAAAAGCATATTAAAGAAATTTATTCTTCTTCTGAGCTATGAGGCATGACGGTCACGGTCACGGTCACGGAGCCAATTTTTCAGAACCATGCGAATGAGGGTAGCCTGTTTCACCCCTTGTTCACGGGCGGCAACCTCTAACTCTTGGCGTGTTTCTTTATCGAGGCGTACCTGGATGTTCTCGGTAAAGCCACCTGTTGAGCGCACTGTTACAGGGAATGTCTCTGCTTTGAAATCGCTTGCGCTGTGGCTATCCCAAAATGCGGCTTCTTCTTCATAGCTATTAAATGCTGGAATGGATCCATATGCTTGTGTAGGATATGTTGGCCCCTGGTATTCTGTGTTCTCACTCATTGTTGCTGCTCTGCTTTCCACTGTAGATACTCGCGTCGATCTTTGTTGTCCGCTTCATAGGCAGT
>JAJZEJ010000800.1 GCA_021828635.1 Chloroflexota bacterium | reverse complement strand
GACACAAAGTGCGTTGTTGCACGTAATTGGGAATCAGCAGAGTAGCAAGACCCGTTTCAAAAATGTTGCCAATCGCCTCAAAAGCTCCGTTACCTTCATAATCTGGCAACAACACCGCCCCTTTGGGTGCGTTGGCATGCGGCGGCAATGCAACCAGGAAACCTATCGCGCCACCTCGGTGATTGATGGCGCATTGCCCATCGCGGCTGATAGTGCAGAGGAAGCAAAGCTTCTGTTGTTTGATGAAGTAGCGCATAGGGCGTGTAAGCTGTATATAGCTGCCCGGTACTAGCTGATACGGTTGAGTATATAATCGATGAGCTGGTATTGTCAGCCCTGGAATGCGCGTTTTGATGTATTTGGCGCAGTGGAAAAAAGCCTCGTGGACGTTGAGTTGTAGGGTAGCTGTGGGCTGAGTTCGCCAGAAGGAAAAGATAGTGCGTTTGCCAGGGAGCAGTTGCGCTGTACCCTGCACGCAGAGCCGTTCGCGTGTGGGATGCGAGATAAAGAACAAACCTAAGCGCACCTCTTGCCCTATTTGAAGTTGCTGATCGAGCGCATTGATGAGGCATGAGCTAGTAGTTTGCCTATCCAGATGCAGCAGGCAGGTCTGTTGATCGGGTGCCTCTGCAAAGCCGGGGCGACCAAAAGTCAGTGTGCCGCAGAGTTCATGGTCTAAGCCGGGGCCAGCAATTATGCATTGCGTCTGTTGCGCAATAAAACTTTGTGCTTGCGGTGTCAGGAAATCGCTCTTTTTTCTATCGAAAGCCTCCGCGCTTGCATGGGTATCCCAGCGTGTTCGCGCGATTTGTCTGCCTGTGAGGGTCGAGGTGTGCAGTTTCATGATTGAACTCCCTTCTCTCTTGCTTGTCTGATAACTTACGTATTGTGTAACGTCCAGAATTTTATGTAACGTGTAGAACGCTGCTGTGAGAGATACAATTTGCTGAAGAAGGCGTACTTTTGTCCTATAGAAGCACAACAATATACTTGCCAAAAACGAACATTCGTGCTATTCTCGCACTAGCATTTTTGCCCATTCTTATTTTGTGAAGGGAACAAATCTATGGGGCAAGAGGATGTCGATGATAAAGCGCAACGAGGAACACTCTTGCGACGCGCTCATGCCTTGTTGGAAAGCCGGGGCGAGGCAACGCCAGAATCATTGTTGATACAGCATCTTTTCGGAGCCAGCGATGGCAAGCAGCCTTTCTGGACGGTGTTGCTGCGCCAAACGCTGAAAAGCTCAGCATTATTTGAAACAACCGGCGAGACCGGCATTGGCAGTGAGCAACTCTGGTCATTGAAAAAATGGCGTAGCACTCATCAATTGCTGGACGACGTTGAGTTTGTCGTACTGGACACAGAGACGACCGGCCTGCGTCCCGGCTCTGATCGTGTAATTGAGGTTGCCGGTGTGCTTGTGCGTGGCGGCAAGATTCGAGACACATTTCAGAGCCTGATCAATCCACGACGCCGCATACCGCCTTTTATTGCGCAATTCACCGGCATTTCACAAGAGATGGTCAGTAACGCGCCGACGGCGAAAGAGGTGTTGCCATCATTTTGGCAGTTCATTGAGGGAACAACGATTGTCGGGCATAACGTTGGTTTCGATGCTGGCTTTCTCTCGTATGAAGCAAAATTGTTAGGTACCACGTTCCCGTTAGATGGTCTGGATACCATTCCTCTGGCACGACGTTTTTTGCCCAACCTCAAACGCTTCAAGCTAGAGATGGTTGCATCTCACCTCGCTATCCCGACCAAAAACAGGCACCGCGCTCTGGGTGATGCCGAAGTGACGGCGTTGGTCTTTTTGCGTCTGCTGGAACTGGCGAAGCAACAGGGCATCGTGACGCTTGAACATCTGCGACTGCGCTTGCAATTGCCGGTAGCCTGGAGTGGCGATATTACACAGGTAGCCGTTCCTGGTGGCAAGAAGCGTACTGGCAGCGTCGATGGCAAGCTGGCCGACGCGGCGATTATGACGCGCCCAACGGGTAGTCTCTTCCTCAATCCAGCATGGCGGCGCGATTTTCCAACGAAGCCCGGCGTTTATTTGATGAAGGATAGCTTTGAACAGGTTATCTACGTTGGCAAAGCGAAATGCTTGAAAGATCGTCTGGCTTCCTATTATAACCAGCCGCTTGGCTATACGCGCAAAATGGATGGGCTATTGCAGAACGTCAAAGAGATTGAGACACGGGTGCTGGGATCAGAATTAGAGGCGTTGCTCGTTGAGTCGCAACTCATCAAAGAGTTGCAACCAGCTTATAATGTGCAGTTGCGCAACTACGAACTGTATCCCTTCATTAAGATTGACGTGCAACATCCCTTTGCGCGTGTCTATGCCACACGCGAGGTTGCCGCCGATGGCGCACGCTATTTTGGTCCCTTCCGCAGCCGCCGCATTGTTGATCTAACGATTGAACTGGTACAGAAGGTTTTTCCGATTCGCACTTGCACACGCTCACTGCCGCCGCAAGCCAAAGCATCGCAGCCTTGCTTGCGTCTGCACCTCGGTCGCTGTCCCGCGCCCTGTCAGGATGGGGCTGATGCTGATGAGTATCAGAAGACAATTGAGGAGGTCTGTGCTTTTTTGGGTGGTGAGCGCGAGGACTTATTAGCTCGTTTGCGTCGGCAAATGCACGAGGCGGCGCAGCAACTTAATTTTGAACGTGCCGCGTGGTTTCGTGACGCCATTCGCAGCGCCGACGAGGTATTGATCGGTCAGCAACTCATTACCGGCGCTGTCGAGGCCAATAACCTGCTGATCGTCTATCCCTCAGCACACGAAGGCTGCAATGAGCTATTTTTAATTCGGCATGGGCGATTGGTGGAGCAACATTCGGTGGAACACGAGCAAGAAAAGACGTTTTGCGCGATACGTGAGATGCTAACAAGGGCCACCGAATTGGGAGAACCACCGCATATTGTTGGCAAAGCCGAGGTAGATCAGATCAATATCATCAGTCGTTGGGTGCATCGTCATAGCGATGACCGCGCCTTTTTCCCCTTCCAGCAAGCCCTGACCGATGAGACGACAACACAACACTTCATGAACCATCTCTGGCAAGAGGTTGATACCGCCCGCTCACTGCCGCTTGATGTAAGAGAGGACGAGATCAAAGAGTATGACGAAAGGTTGTTTGAATAGGATACTCTTGACTCTCCGGTTACAGGAGGCTTTATATTTGCAATAGGCGATAACGTGAGCCATACATAATGAGGCGGAGGGAGGCATCAGACGGATGTTTAAAATCGGCGATTTTGCCAGGATTGCTCAGGTCTCAATCAAAACGCTCCATCATTATGATGATATCGGACTGCTCAAGCCTATTCACGTCGATAGGGTAACGGGTTATCGCTATTATGCGCTCGATCAGTTGCCACGCCTCAATCGCATTCTCGCTCTAAAAGATCTTGGTTTTTCGTTGGAACAGATATTCGCGCTGCTCGATGAGCCACTTGCCGTCGCGGAGTTGCGCGGTATGCTGCGTCTCAAGCGGGCAGAATTGCAGCGATTGGTGCAGGCTGAACAGGCGCGTCTCAATCGTGTTGAGGCACGTCTCAAGGAAATCGAAGAGGAAGGGCATTTACCGGAATATGATATTGTCGTGAAGAGCGTTGTACCTCAAATCATTGTCTGTGCGCGTGAGATTGTACCCTCGACCAAAGAGATGGACCAGTATTGTAGTGCGTTAGCTACAAAAATCGCCCAGTTTAGTGAGCGCATGGCTGTAAAGATCGCAGGTCCGATGTACTCTATTTATTACAACGCAGATGACTACACCGGCCAGGATATGAATATCGATACCGAGCTGGGCTTTGGGGTAGATCGTTCTGCTCTGGGAATCCTCTTTCCGCCAGAGAGCGGTGTGATGGTGCGCGAACTTACGGGGATAACAATGGCCGCGAGCCTTGTGCATGCCGACGCATACGAGGGACTCTGGCAGGCTTACGCCGCTATGCTTGCCTGGATCGAAATAAACGGTTATCAGCGTTGCGGCCCCTTCCGCCACATCTACTTACGTTTTCCGTCAACAGGAGGAGAACCTGTTACTGAATTACAATTCCCTCTGGCAAAACGAGAATAAGGAGTAATTACATGGAAAGCATGACACAAACCAACTCAGGCACTCCTCCACAGGCAAACAGAACAGCACTTCTGCTGGGCTTGGCCCTGAGCATTCTGATTAATGGCGTACTTCCGTTCATCATCTACACGGCACTAACAAACTACACTCCGCTCTCGACGTATGTTGCGCTTGTGCTGACAGGTGTGCCATCGTTTATTGACAGCATTGTGGGAATCATACGCAGGAAACGCATAGACATTCTGGCAGGCATAGTCCTGGTAGGTATCGTCGTCTCGCTCATTGTTATAGCCCTGGGGGGTAGTCCCAAAGTCTATCTGGTGCGTGAGTCATTCTTTACCGTAGTGCTTGCTCTGGCATATCTCATCTCGCTCCTCTTTCCTCGTCCTCTGGCATTCTATTTCGCCCGTCATTTT
This sequence comes from Chloroflexota bacterium, assembly GCA_021828635.1. Next base: position 6,071 of record JAJZEJ010000800.1, on the reverse strand, counting down.
TCGACAGGCAATAGTTCTGAGAATGTCGCTTGGTTCAATACCCTCTGGCAATACAAGCAGTTCCGCCATACTATGCGCGTGATGACTGTGGTCTGGGGCATTGGCTTTCTGCTTGAGGCCGCGATCCGTACCACGCTTGTGATCGTCTTGAGTACAGCACAATTTCTGATTGTCTCGCCCTTTGTTTTCTATGGAGCTATGGGAGTGATTATACTTTGGACTTTTCTCTATAGTAGGCAAGGGCGGAAACGTGCGGCGGAATTGCGCCGTCAACTTGCCGAGCAAGGGTCCAGCCAGGCAATCTCAAGCTAAATGGAGTGTTGCCTTTTTGTCCTTTCGCCCTTCCTATGCTTTGCACAGGAATGACGCAGATACGCTATAATAGAGACGTTTTATTATGCGGGTATGGTGTATCATGCCTTGCGTATCAGTTGGCATTATAGAGAGGGCAACATGTTATTATCTGACAAGCGTATTCTGGAAGAGTTGGAGCGCGGCAATCTTGTGATTGAGCCGTTTGACGTGCGGCACCTGGGAACAAACTCGTATGATTGTCGCCTGGGCGAATGGTATTTTCAGGGCGATGCCAATATTGAAGTTATGCACTTGGACGACCCCAGCGAGATTCGGCGCTATTGGGGGCAAGCACGTCAGGCGGAACATAATACTATCTCGATTCGCCCCGGCACGACCATTCTGGCGCATACACAGGAGGTTATCGGTGGACATAATGGCTACCTGGGCAAGATGTATTCGCGTAGTACGGTAGCGCGTTCTGGTTTGTCCGTCTGTCGCTGTGCCGGTGTCGGCGATGTTGGGTATATTAGCCGCTGGACGATGGAGATTAGCAACCACACACAGACAACTATTGTAGTGCCAGTCGGTTTTCGTATCTGCCAGATTACCTTTGAATATGTCGGTGAGACATTGAAAGAGTATAAAGGTAAGTACGGCAAAAAGATTGATTGGACGCCGGAGGATATGCTGCCCAAGCCCTATTTTGATTGGGATTATGATTTCTATCGCACCGACCGCACACGTAACGGGCTAAGTGTGGATGGGAGATAAGAGAATCATGCGTAGAGGGCGGCTAATCTCATTTGAAGGGCTGGATGGTGCCGGAAAAACCACGCAAATGCGTTTATTGGAGCAGTGGTTTCAGACGCAGAATATTCCCTGCATCAGCACACGCGAGCCAGGAGGCACACCACTCGGTACAGAAATTCGTCACTTGTTGCTGCAACGGCCAGAATTGGCAATCACGCCACTAGCCGAAGCACTGCTCTTCCAGGCTGATCGCGCTCAACACTTTTCAACACTGGTACTGCCTGCTCTCGCTATCGGGACACATGTTATCACAGATCGCTGCTTCGATTCTAGTATTGCCTATCAAGGTGTGGCACGCAACATGGGCGCGGAATTGATTGAGCAACTCTCGCTGATTGCCACACAAGGTCATGTACCCGATCTGACCATCCTGCTTGATCTCGACCCTGCATTAGTGCCGGTACGCACAAGGAAAATTGACGATCATAGTAGTATGCGTGAAGAACAAACACACTTTGATAGGGAGCATGAAGAATTTCATGTTCGTCTACGTCAAGCCTTCCTGTTGCTAGCCCAAAAGCATTCTGAGCGTATTAAAGTGATTAATGCCACACAATCGCTGCAACAGCTACATCAGAAGATTGTTGCTTTGGTAGCGCCGCTATTGGATGTTTGATAGACGCGCAACGGCTGCGGATGCAATACATCGGTCCCTACAATAGGAATGTTTAGGGTATAATAGCAGCGTGGGCTTCTGGTAGCTCATAGATGTATCTATTGGGCCAATGTCGATAAAGTCTGGCTTGTGTAAAGCGAGTGCGTGAAGCTTGAATGGTCTTGAGACTCATATTGTGATAGTGACCCGATAGATATTTGATGATAATTGAGGGTGTAGCGGGCAGGCGAGTGCGGATATGGTCGCCCATCGGTTTGGGGAAATTGTGCATCTGAAAGGCCATCAGCAACTTATCGCGGAAAGAGAGCCTTGTGTGGGCGTTGCCCGATACAACAAGCAGAGGAATATTGACTGATTTTTCCACCAGAATAGTGCTTGCCATCATCATATCGCGCTTGTTCCAGAAGTTTCTGGGATGCGTATCGACAAGCCATTGCTGAAAGTCCAGGTCGAAGAGAATGAGTTGATCAAGCAAGCCTTCCGTGTGCAGTTTGCGTAGGAGCGCGAAATGACCTGCTGTAATACGCCCATCCTGATTATCCTCAATGGCGTCGTAAGCTAGCTGACCAGTTTCTATAAATGTTTGCACAACACTTTTGAGCGATCCTCGCCATTCCAATGCCAGCCCGCGGCACCCTAATTGTTTGATGAGTGTGTAGATAATCAGTGGATTTTCCTGCACACCATGTATCTCGCCAAGTAGAACCAGGCCGGTGTGTCGCAAAGTGTCTTTGAGCCTGTTCATAATGCGTTGATCTATAACGGTTGGCAATTCTTGAATAGTCGTGGCTTCGATAGCCTGACGAAAAGCTTCCCCATTTTGCTGGATCATCGTGTATCGCTCCCTTGTGCGCCTGCTGATAATGTGAGCTACTATTACTATACGCTAAAGAGCGCGATAATCTCCCACTGTTAGAGCAGTTCCAAACGCCGTTTGCGTCTTTGTGCTTCAAGATATGTTGGGTCGAGGGTTAGAGCGGTATGAATAGCAGCCAGCGCCTCATCTTTTTTACCCATGATGCCCAGTACCCAGGCTTTACCATCCCAGGCTGGAACATACTGAGCGTTGAGACGAAGTGCGTGTTCAAAATCTTGTAACGCTTCGTCGTAGCGTGCCAACATGGCGAAGCAGGTACCGCGAATATACCAGCCCTCAGCGTTTTCGCGCTCTAAAGAGACGGCGCGTTCCGCCGCATTGAGTGCTTCATGGTACCGAATGGCTGTTGATAGGCGTTGGCTGTAGTCGCGCCAGAATGCCGCCTGCTGTTTTTGCTGTTCTGCCTGATCCATCTTGTTCCTTTCATGCCTCACTGTTATTTCAATATCTCTGTCTATAATGATACCGCCATGTGGCATGCTCTGCTCTCTTGTAAAACCATTTATGACAAATTCATAGGTACTGTTTTCTAGCGTTTCAACCCAGCCTCGTGCGATAATGTGCAAAGACTTTGTCCAGACTCTTCTATTAGGCTTGTACCCGTATGCTGAGCATGCTATACTGCATGAACATAGGAAGAACTGGCTAGTCATCTGGAAGCAGGGAGCTATTGTCAATGGAATCTCGGAACCTCTCTCAACCGACCGGAGCATCACCGGGTTTGAGAGGCCAGGGGGCTAATGAGGCACAGGTAGAGCGACTCTCAGTCAATGAACTGGCTCGCTGCTGTGCGGAAGAAACAAACAAGTTTCTCAGGCAAAATGTCTCGAATGACCGCTATTGCCTGGAACTGTTTCGGCGTGCCATTGTGAAACGTGATGAAGATGCCTGGGCTTGCGTCTACCAACAATATGCGCCACTGGTATTAACCTGGGTCACACAACATCAAAGTGCCGCCGCATTGCTAGGACAGGACGGTAGTGGACCACTAGTCAATGCAGCCTTCGCCAAGTTCTCGCAAGCCCTCACTCCCGCCAAGATGCAGAATTTTGATTCATTGGCCGCTATATTGAAATATTTGAAGATGTGTGTGCATAGTGTTGTGGCCGACGAGGTGCGGGCGCGTCAGGCTCGACAATATGAAGAGACACTGGAATTAATCGAACACGAACCTGCCGCCGATGATCCCGCCGATGATGTTGTTTCCAGTATTTCGGCACAGAGCTTATGGCAGGTCATTCAGGAAGAACTCAGTAACGAAGACGAGCGCATTCTAATTTATCTTGCCTATGTTCAGGGCATGAAGCCAGGTGAGATCAGTAGCCAGCATCGTCGGCTCTTTCCCACAGTTGATGATGTCTACCGTATCAAGCGCAACGTGCTGGAACGCCTGCGTCGCAATCGGCGTTTGCAGATGATCTTTCGCCACCAGTATCCATAAAAAGCAAAATCAACCACCATACATACAAGGGTACAGGATAACGAGAATGGAGTATGGCTACTAAAATGCCAGTACGCCACGTTTATTGAAAATGAAGAAGACAGGACAACTTCTGAGCATGCGTGGTAGCTTGACGATCTGGGGAGAATCGGCAGGAAACCAATCATGGACGAAACCCGAATGCTCATGAAGCATAGAGTCGAAAGCTCGAAGTTGGATTAATGTCTGGTATCATCTCATCAGCCAGCATAGCTTTGTAAGAGCAAATAGCTGGATGATGGCGCTGATACCCAAGCAGGTTATCAGTTGTATGCTTGCGCCAATCGTGGTTATGTATACCGATGTGTAAGAGTTGTCCACGTAGTGCGATGCGTTGCCTGTCTACGTATCATCTGTGCTGAACCTGTATCCTATATAACTGAAGGAAACGCTCATGGAGTGTATAGAACCGGGAGCCGTTCGTGATGAGGAGCTATTTGCCTATCTAGGGGGAGAGAAGGTCCAACCGGCAGTACTCCAGCATCTGACAAAGTGCCAGTATTGCACATCACGGCTCGCTACCTATCAACAAATGGAACGTGCGCTGAACCAGAAGCTCTATCGCTGGGATTGCCCTCCCAGTCAGCTTCTAGGTGAATATCAACTGGGATTGCTGAGTAGTCAGCAGGCCGCCGAGGTGAAAAATCATCTGACATCCTGTGTGCTTTGTATGGCCGAAGTGACCTCGCTGGCGGCCTTTCTTGCTAACGATCCGATGCTGGTGGAAGCTCCCATGCCACAGGTGCGCTTAGCTGTGCGTCCCGCGAGCAATAATCATCACCCGGTGCAAGAGGCGAAACGGGCCATAGATCAGGTGCGCGAGCAAGCACACGAGAGTGCGCGACGTATCATCGCCACCTTGATTCCACCGCAGCCGCGCTTGGCCTTTCAGCGTGATACGATCTCCGAGGCACTGATCTGGCCCCGCCGCTATACTGCTGAGGACACCAATATCTCACTGCAAGTAGAGCATGAGCCAGGGCGCAAGGATGGTTTGCAATTAATTGGCTTTGTGACGTGCAAAGGTACCGGTCTGGATGCCCTACAGGGAAGGTCGGTGCAGTTGTCGTCATCGCCACAAACCGTCTACACGCAAAAAATTGATGAGCTGGGCAACTTTGTCTTTTCGGCCATCGTTCCCGCCACCTATACGCTAGAATTACATCTACCAGAGGGCGTAGTGGTCATTGACCAGCTAACTGTGACATCTCTGGACTAATTCAACCAGGGCAATGCTCTTGACAGTTGTTGCCCTGGTGGCCTATTAAGACCGTGCTGTAATATACTTCTCTTAGCCAGATTATCGTTGTTTGTGCTATTATTCTATGCATGGTTCTCAAGAAAGCAATTTATAGCGCACTATGACGCCTCAAGAATTATTAGCAGCACTGCAACCTATGCCAGAAACACAAGGGCAGCAACTTCTTCAACAACACATTCCTCTGTTGAATGGTGCCGACCTGGATCGCCTCGTGTACTATATCAAGCGTGAGGCTGATCGTAGCTGGACAAGTGACGTGGCACTGTCGCTTCGTTACTCCGGCTATCTTCTCCTGATTGCTGATCTTACCCATAATCAATACTATCATGCATTGGGCTTGATGGCGCGTGGTGATGCATTTAGACGTATGAATCGTGATCAAGAGGCGTTGCCTTTTTTAGATGCTGCTGGTGAAGAGTTTCTGGCAATACAGGACGAGGTAAGTTGGGCGCGTACACGTATTGGGCGTGTCAGCGCCTGCTTACGCCTGAATCGTACTACAGAAGCGTTGCGTGATGCCGAAGCAGCACGGATCATCTTTATGCGTTATGGCAAGCTCAGACGAGCCGGACAGATTGATGTCAATGCCGCCATTATCAATTACGAGCTTGGACAGTATGATCAGGCGTTGCGTTTATTTGACCGTGCCATCGAAACCTATCAACGTCACGGCGAAGGGGTCGAACTCAACATTGCCCGTGCGCAGGGCAACAAAGCATTGACATTAGCG
>JAJZEJ010000666.1:3298-10587 GCA_021828635.1 Chloroflexota bacterium | reverse complement strand
AGTTATGATACCTACCAGGGACGCTATGGTTGGACGAATGAATCGGTGTATAACACATCATTGCCCGCCAATCAGACGCTCTCGTATGGTCCTTCAGATGCGCATACATTGAAACAAACCGTTACAATTGTCAATCCCCCTGGTGAGCAGAAAGCCTATGTGCTTGGTGCATCCCAGATGGAGCAGGCGAGTCTTCCGGCGATAGTGCAGAATGGTTCTTATAGCGGTGATGTGGTTGCCTGGGTTGATAGTCGCGGTAATTTAATCGCCAATCAGACGTATACCGTGACTTCGCTGATTTCATCGGCGGATATAGGGACGCTACGCTCGGTTCCTATGCCCAGTGCCGCGCCGAGCTACCCACCAGATTATCCTGGTACTTTGCCGCCCACCGTCTACGATCCAGCTATCGTAAACGCTAATTTGCAGTTGCCTTCGGGCCTGGACCCACGTATTCTTGTGCTAGCACGACAGGTAACACGCGGCCAGACGACGATGTATGATAAGGCACTCGCGCTTGAAACCTACCTGCGCACAAACTTTACCTACAGTGTTGATATTCAGCCTCCTCCTGGTGTAGAACCGGTATCATGGTTTCTATTCAATGGTAGCAACAAAGGCTACTGCAACTACTTTGCCAGTGCGATGGCGATTATGGCCCGCGAAATTGGTATTCCCGCTCGTGTAGTCGTGGGCTATACCAATGGTACCTATAATACATCGCAACGTAAGCAATTGATCTATGGTACGGATGCTCATGCCTGGACACAGGTGTACTTCGCGGGCTATGGCTGGATCAACTTCGAGCCATCCGCTAGTTTCGCAACCTTCAATCGTCCATTGCCTAATCAATTTGGTTCCTCAACGAACAATATCGGCAACCTGGGTAGTGGTTCGTCTACGCCAGTCAACACAAAGCGCGGTCGTTCTAACCCAGAACTAACTGGTCATGAGTCTGGTTCAACAGGAACCGGTGCGCAAGGAACGGCTGTGCTGCGGCAGGATGTGGGCATCTCGCTTGGCGGATTGGTCCTGCTGATCCTCTTTGCTTGTGTTCTTTTCGGCCTATGGTGGAACCGACTCTTCCGACGCTATAATCTGGCGCTACAACTCTATGGTCGCCTTTGTGTCCTGGCGAACTGGGCCGGTGTGGAATTGCGTCTCTCGCAGACACCCTATGAATATCTGCATGATCTCTCAATTGCTACACCACAGTATACAACGACGTTGGAACGTTTTGGCGACATTTATGTGCGTGAACGCTGGGCCGACCCACAAAGTCCTGAGCATCCTGAACGTACAGGCGAGGTGCAAGAGCTACATAGCATCTGGAAACAACTCCAGCCACATCTCTTCTTCTACCTCTTACGCCATCCCTACTTCTTGCGTTGGTTCCCGACGAAAGTGGGCCAATTGTTGACAACACTGCGTACACGCGAGAAGAAACGTATGGCTGTAGAGGAAGAGATAATCGACGATGATGAGATGCTGTAGTGTTATATTGCCTCTTGACCAAAACGAGTAACTTGCGTACACTATAGCAAGCTTAACATACGAATATTTTACCTGGGAGGGTATCTTTATGAATAAAGATGATGTCATAGAGCGCAGACAGTCACTTATCTTTTTGCCAGTGGAGACACATAATATCGAAATTCCGAGTGCAGCACCTGTCAAGCTACATACTTTCGATATTGCTCGCCATGTGGCTATCGCACCTGACAGTAAACGCTACGTCGTTGCGACCGCCGATGACACACGTATACACAAGGGCTATGTCACCTCAGTGTATCCGCAACAGGGCGGTTATATGACGCTCCTACGTCTGACAGTGGCGGAATTGAGTAGCAAGACGCCCGAAGAAGCTATCCAGCGCCATATCTCAACTGTGCAAGCCATTCAAAATGGCAAGCTTGGTGAATTGGCACACTAGCACTTTTTTGCTCTTGACAGATCGCTAACCTGTCAAGTATACTCAGTACAGAGCGGTTGCACACGCAACCGACGATAATATGTATTTTTTTCTATTGCTGGCATTCGTAATGACGAGGCCACAACCAATTTCTGGATTACACTAACGAAAGGAGAAGGCGAGCATGAGTAATGGACCGTGTCAATTGCTCTTTTTGAGCCGCTTGCGCGATCTCAAGACCGCTGAAGCCCCCGAAGGCCACAACAGCTACACTATCGCTTTTGGCTTCAACGGCTATGCTATGCCTTGCTCCCTGTCTACTCCTGTCGATGCCTACAAGGGCGGGTTCTGCTTCGTGCCAGATACCACTCTGGCCCAGGGGGACAGTGTGTCCAGCTCTAGAGGAAGTCCACCACTCTTAATAAGTAGGTGAACAACAGAAGCGAAAATCCTCGACCGTGAGAGCTGGAAAGCCAAGAACAAAAATTCCGCTCTCACGGTTTTTTGTCGCTCTTTTTACCCTCACTTGAGGAAGTCATTGGAAAGGACCAAATATGACGCAAGATGTCAGGAAGTTCTGGGTATGATATTCGGACCGGTGTATCGCGTCCATTCTCGATTGGTTGTTGTATGATTACTGTTTTTGCAGGCAACAAGCAGAATAGTATAAGGGGCTTGTGGAATCGGGAGAATAACAGACAAGCAATTACTATTTGTTGCCAGCAGCATTGTACGGTTGTACAGGTTTACTTCTGGGCAAACGTCCAGTTTACGGGTCAACAGAACGCGCTATGCTTTGGGGAGAGAAGCTAGTCTATCTATTGACATGGCAAAGGAGAAAGCTCGTGGCTGTTCAACATCTCGCCACTGATACTACAGAACATTCATTAACGGAAGGCATCACGATTGACCCGGCCAAAGAGGCCGTCGTGATCGATAACGTTTCCAAGATATTCACCAAGCCGCGCTCAATGCGCTCGTGGTTTCATAAGGAGAGCGCGGAAGAGGCTGAGAAGCGTATTATTCGTGCCGTCGATAGCATCAATCTAATGGTCAAACGACGCGAGATCGTCGGTATCTTGGGAGCTAATGGCTCCGGTAAATCGACGCTCATTCGTATGCTGTCAACACTACTCATCCCTGATACCGGTCGCGTGACCGTCTTTGGGTACGATGTGATACGCGAGGCCGCGACAGTGCAGCGTCTCATCAATCGTGTGAGTGTCGAAGCCTCGTTCTTCAAAAAGCTCTCGCCGATGGAGAATCTGATCTATGCCGCTCGCCTTTACAACATGCCTTCTGATGTCGCACGCCAGAAAATCGTCGCCATTCTAACGCGCCTGGGCATTAAGAAAGACCGCATCAACGCCCCACTGGAAAACATGTCGCGCGGTATGCAACAGAAAGTCGCTATTGCCCGCGCCTTCCTGACCTCGCCGATTGTGCTACTGCTCGACGAGCCGACTACGGGACTCGATCCGCGTTCCAAGCTCGATGTGCAGCACTTTGTCAAAGAGTTGCGCGAGGTTCACGATGCCACTATCCTCATCACTACTCACGATATGGAAGAGGCCGAGGCACTGTGTGACCGCGTAGCCATCATCGATCAGGGACGCATTGTGGCGCAAGGAACGGTTGATGAACTCAAACAGATCGTGCAGGAGCGCCTGGAGCGCACAACACCACCTACCATGAACGATGTGTTCATGCACTATACCGTAGCACATCTCATCACCGAGGCCGATATTCAGCGATATGGTAGCTGGGAGAAAGCCTTTGCCGCGTATGAAGCGCAAAAAGAAGATGAGTAGTCCGAAAGTCGAGAAGCCGGAAAGGGAGCTTTACTATCATGTCTAGTCTTATGCACCAGGGACGTGCAACCTACGCCTTCTTTGAACGCAACTGGAATCTGACCAGGCGCTATCTGGCGTGGGAGATCGTCTGGCTGGTCTACAATATTGTGAATGCCATGTCGATTACTTTTATAGGTGTTGGCGTGCCGAATGCCAACTACGTCGTGTTATATCTGCTGATCGGTACCGCCGTCTGGACCTATCTGAGCGTTACCTTCGATGGTGTGACCGACATCATCAACATGGAACGTTGGGAAGGTACTATCGAGTACACCTTCATGGCACCAATCTCGCGCTTCACACACATGGTCGGTAGCTGTCTGTACGCGATTGTGCATGGTCTGCTCTTCACGTTAGTGCAGTTGATTATCGTCGCGTCGTTCTTTCATCTCGACCTGGGCCACGCGAACTATCTGACGGCGCTCTTTATGCTGTTGCTTGGTAGCATCTCCTTCATCGGCTTTGGCATTGCCACGGCGGTGTTACCCCTGCTCTTCACAGAGAAGGGTATGCAGATGACGCTGATTATCAAATCGGTGCTACTGCTGGTCTCCGGTGTCTATTACTCGGTGAATGTGTTGCCGGAGTGGCTACGCATCTTCTCGTATATCTCACCAGCTACCTATGTACTTGAGGGCATGCGTGCCGGTCTGCTCAACGGTCAGCCCATCTGGTCGGCGCAGATCTGGAGCTATACCTGGCCGCTACTGATTACAGGCATTGTCAGCATTCCGGTTGGCATCTTCATCTTCGGCATTGCCGAACGCTATGCCAAGCGTACCGGTCGATTGAAACGTAACGGATAATCTATCAACATTGAAACGACTCCGTAGGGGCGTCATTCATAACACCCTGGAAGCTACGGTTCGGCATGTAATACATCAATCTTTGGTTGTATAGCGAAGAAAAGAGAAAGAGCAACAATGATTACGAAGGAAGGATTACCACAGGGTTTTGTGGTGCGTCATCCGACGATGGATGATATCGCGGCAACTCTGCAATTGATACAGGCACACGAACTGGCTGTAGATGGCGAGATAGAGACGACGTTGGACGATATGTATCGCTGGTGGAATATGCCAGATTTCGATATTGCTACCGATGTCTGGCTGATACTCTCACCCGAAGGACAGCTTGTTGGTGCGGTAGCTCTCACGCATAGAGAGCATGCACGTCTCAACGCCGAGATAACGCTGCATCCAGCTTATGAGCAACACGCGCTCGGTGCTTGCCTGTTGAGTCTGGCAGAGGAACGCGCACAGCAGCATATTCCTCTGGCTGCACCAGATGCGCGTGTGACAATATTGTCACGGGCGAGCAGCAAAGGTAAAGTGAAGCAGGTATTGCTGTCTGAATATGATTTCAAGCATATCCGTGCATCGTGGCGTATGAAGATCGAGCTACAAGAGGCACCACCAGCACCATGCTGGTCTGAGGGTATTAGTGTGCAGCCCTTGTCGGCCAATCTGGATTTACTGAAAGCGGTGTATGAGGCTGATGAAGAGGGATTTAAGGACCACTGGGGTCATATGCCGCACACGTTCGAGGAGTTCAAGTACTTCATGACGCAACGCGAGAACTACGATCCCACGCTCTATTTCCTGGCGATGGATGGTGAGCAGGTTGCAGGTATTGCGTTGTGCGCCGATGAGAGGGAGCAAGGTGGTTGGGTACACTCATTGGCTGTGCGCCGTCCCTGGCGTAAGCGCGGCATTGGCGAAGCACTGCTCTATCACGCTTTTGGTGAGTTTTACTTGCGCGGCATTCACACGGTCTACTTAGGTGTCGATGCACAGAGCTTGACCGGTGCCACGCGCTTGTATCAGCGTGTTGGCATGCATAGCGATAGAGAATCTTACACGTATGAGAAAGAGCTACGCGCAGGAAGGGAACTCAGCACACAATCACTAAATGTGTGATGAGGATACACATGGCACCCGTGCATGACACCCACAAGGGGTGTCACTACATGTAGCGGCATCCCTTGTGGGTGCGGAGTATGGGCGTAATGAGGATGCAAGGGAACACATCTCTTTCTCTACGCACACTATAAATGGGGAGGACAGAATGGGCCGCAATGACGGGCGAAAAAAGACAACAATAGATAGGCTCAGTCACTCCAAAGAGAAGGGAGACACCCTTTATGATTGTACGTTTGCATAACTTATCGGCACGTCACCCCTCATTCGGGGATGCCGCAGAGGTCGCGGACTTATTACGTTTTTGTGAGCCGGACGAGGCAGAAAGGGCCGAGATTACAGAGGAGGCGATACGCCAGGCATGGCAAAATATGCAACTCCCGGCGGATGCCTGGGTGATTGCAACACGGCAAGGGCAGCTGGTTGGTTATGCAGACGTGCGTAATAGCGAGGCAGGGCAATATACGCTGACGCTGTATGTCCATCCTGACTATCGTGGACGTGGCATCGGCACATTACTGATCTGGCTGGCCGAGGAGCGTGCGCGGCAAATGCTGCTTGATCTGGCTGTTGAGACGCATGTAACGCTGAGCATCACGGTCAGTTGTCTTGGGCAGAGTGCATGTCGTCTGCTAGAACGCGAGGGTTATACGCACACACGCAGCTTCTGGCGTCTAATGATCGACATGCCAGATGCGTTGCAGGACACAAACTATTTCTCTCGTGGCGGCAAACTACGGTTGAATATGGTGCTTGATGCCCAACACAACGTCGATGTGCAGGATGGTATGTATCTCGCGCGTCAGTACGCTGTCTACAGCAAAGTTTTACGCGCTGGTGTGGAGGCACAGCCCATCCAAGATGTAGAACAGTGCTGTGAAGCTTTAGCGATATAATACGAATCATCTGTAGGGACGTGATTTATCACGTCCAAACCCATTATTCGTGTTGTACACATGGGTGAATGCGATTCCAAGCAGCATTCACCCATGTGTACAACACGATTCAGTGGCATAGTATAATAAAACATGTTATAATAGACAATGCACTTATTGAAGAAGGGAGAAGAATAATAATGACTATACAAGAATCATTGCCGCAAGGTTTTGTGATGCGTCACCCTACAATGGATGATGCACAAGCAGCGTTAGAAGTTATCAATGCCCACCAGATGGCAGTGTGTGGCGAGAGCGAGAAACGCCTTGAGGATGTGCGTAGCTGGTGGAGCAGTGACGAACTGGCTTTTCCAGAGGATGCTTGGCTAGTAGAGAATGCCGAGGGGCGTGTAGTAGCAGTTGCCAGCATCGGGAATATTCAGTACGCGCATTTATGGGCTGATTGTGCGGTTCATCCTGATTACCTGGGACGTGGTATCGGCACTGTTATACTACCTCTGCTAGAGGAGCGAGCGCGGCATTTTGTGACGTTCGCCGTTCCCGATCTGCGTGTAGTAATGCTCACCTCGATAGAGGCTGCGGATGATGCATCAATACGCTTCCTGGAAAAACACGGCTATCGGCACGTGCGCACATTTTTCCGCATGGCTATTGAACTCCCTGAGCCGCCAACTCCGCCGCGCCGGCCCACGCGTCTCACTATCCGCAC
>JAJZEJ010000666.1:0-3288 GCA_021828635.1 Chloroflexota bacterium | reverse complement strand
AGGCCGACGAAGAAGCATTTCAAGACCATTGGGGCCATACGCCGTTTACTTTTGATGAGTATAAACACTGGATGGTCGAGCAGCCCGATTTTGATGCTTCTCTCTGGTTCATCGCAATGGATGGCGAGCAAATTGCTGGTATCTCACTCTGTGAGCATCAGCACGGGATAGGCGATTATGTAGGATCGCTGGGCGTGCGGCGTTCCTGGCGCAAGCAGGGGCTTGGTCAGGCGCTACTACTTCATTCCTTTGGAGAGTTTTACCGCCGTGGCATCAAGAGAATCTCATTAAATGTGGATGGCGAAAGTTTGACCGGTGCGACGCGGCTCTACGGGAAGGTTGGTATGCACGTGGTACGCCAGCAATACCGCTACGAGAAAGAGATGCGTCCTGGTCGAGAGCTTGGCACGCAATCTATATAGTGGCCCAAAGGCATCGTTATTCGTTCGTTTATACAAGGGAGGAAGATATCTGCGAGAAGACAGTCTTTGCGTGATATGTCCTAAACGGTACGCAGGACGTTACCCTTTGGAGCGTGGAATAGTCTGATATGATAGGGGTAAGTCATAAGCTCTACAATTCATGTGGGGGAAAATAATCTATCATGTCAGTATTTGAGATTATCACGGCCAGCGCATCGTCTGGCGGGATGCGCGTCCTGTTACTGGTTCTGGTCATTATTGCCATGTTGTTGATTATCGCTGGAGCGGTAATTGCTTCTGTTACCTGGTATCGACAGCATAAAGCACTTTCGACACAGGAGCAATGACCGGCTCGTGGAAGAAAGTGAGTTCAGAAGACATGTTTCGGCGGTCTGTCGCGCCATTGCTGGCTGGCACAACCATTCAACGCGCAAGTTCGGGCGCGACGACCATTGTACTTGGTTTATTTCTTGCGCAACTCACACTGCATAACGGGCGTCATATTACCAGTTTGCAAGTGGGCCTGTTGCCGGTAGCATTTTACATTACCGAGTTATCGCTGGCACCACTAATGGGTGGTTTAAGTGATCGTTGGGGCAAGCGTCTCTTCATGACCATCGGGCCACTGATCGGTGTGGTGCAGGTTGGCTTGCTGCTCTTTACGCCGCATACCAACCCATTGCCCTATCTGCTAGCTTTACAGGTTTTAGCCGGTCTCTCCGGTGCGATGGTAACACCCGTTGTGCTAGGCTATCTGGCCGACTACACGAGTGCGGATCAGAAGCAGCGTGTGCGTGTTATGAGTCTGTATGAACTGGTGACGAGCGGCGGTATCGCCGTCGGCGTCGTTTTGGGCGGTGTAATGTGGGATCGCCTGCAACGTGGCTCGTTTGGCGTGCTGGCAGTTTCCTATGTGCTGGTTGCTTTGTGCCTGGGACTCTCTCCTACAGTGCAACGCATGGTCAGTCATGGAAGTTTACCGCAGGTTGCGCGGCGCTACTGGCGGGTAGTACGCACGCCACGTCTCTTCATCTTTATTCCAGCCTGGGTCTGCATCAATGCACTGGTCGGTATCTGGTTCAGTTCGCAGCTAACCTTCATTCTCTCCAAACCGATTGCGCATACGCACCAATTTTTGATGGGGCGCATGAGCGGTCCTGGTGGTGGGCATATGGTGAGTCTGGTGCTGGGTATCTTCGTTCTTTTCTTTGGTCTCTGTCTACTCTTCTGGGCCTTCTTTTTGACGCACATTCCACGCTTGCGCCTGATGCTGATTTCTATTTTCGGCGTCTATCTTTCCTGTGTTGCGCTTTTCGGCATCAATCATCATTTTGGTGACAAACCATTATTCGCCTTCTGGATACCTTTGCTAGCGTTAGGGGTCTTCGCGGAGACTAGTTTCGCGCCCTCGGCCCTGGCCTATCTGGCCGATATCTCAGAGGAAAGCGCCCGTGATCGCGGCTTAGTGATGGGTCTCTACTCCATTTTCCTCGGTCTCGGCCAGATTCTCGGCAACGGCCTGGGCGGCGTCTTCGCTGGTCTCTATGGCTTCGACGGCCTGATCTACCTGACTGTAATCCTGGCCTGTGTGGCACTGATCTCGCTGCTCTGGCTCTTCGGTCAGGAGCGCAAACAACCCCTGAATCTCGGCCCAACCGACGGAAACGATGGCTGTGCTACGCAATTGGCCCCAGAGGAGCCGTTGTGGGTATTACCATCGCGTAGGTCATAGGTTTTGCTTGTATCCTCTACTTACTATCTTTTTGTTTTCACTGCCGCTTTTCTCATTAACAAAAAGATGTGTTATTTAGCCTGATTTTTATAAAGGAGTTCTAGCTCCAGGAAGGGAAATAGCATGCGTATTCAACCCGGTGATGAGATTGTTGGCCTCCCTGCTCTGACTGTAAGAAAGCTTATGCAATATGCACAAAGTGGCTCAGGTGGTACTATAAAGACTATTGCGGAGCAACTGCATATCGATGATGCAACCGCAAAGAATATCTTTGAAGCACTTTATGCCGAAAAATATATAGAGCTGGATGATGTGAAGGATGATAATACATGGTGGCATAACACAATGAAGGGCAATGCTCTTGCTAATGCGACTGCAAGGAAGCCAATTACACGGCGTACAGCAGAGCGGTTGATTGCGGATTTTCTCAAGCGTGTCAGAGAGATAAATACCTGTGATGATTATATGTATCGTGTCAAACAGGTTATTATCTTTGGTAGCTATCTGAGCGATGGTGCCACACTTGGAGATGTTGATCTTTCTATCATGTTAGAAGATCTGTACAACGATGCCAGTGAACGTGAGGCTCGTCGGAAAGAGCGTGTTAATTATGCTTTGCAAGAGGGCAGGAGTTTTCGCAGTTTCACTGAAATGTTAATCTGGCCGTATGAGGAGGTTTTCAAGAAGCTCAAAAATCACTCGCCAACTCTTTCTCTGCACGATGAAAAGACAGAGCAGGTTCTTTCAAGGCCGATACCTTCGAGGATTCTCTATGAGGCTACTTCAAACGAATAGATGTGATAGCGGCTCAGTTCTCACGTTCTTTATGGTAGAGAAATAAGTTTCTGAGGAGAAGACGATGGAACTGAGGCATGATTATCCCCAACAGTTTACCATAACACTCGAATTGTTACCCACCGATCCTGTTGATAGCGATCCGGCGCTACTGTATGCTATGTTACGTGATACGGTGGATGCATTACAGCATGATGGATATGAGGTTACTGCTCCATATACGGGACAACGCGGCGGTGAATCGCTCATTGAAATTAGCAAAGCCTGGGTAACGCTGATGAATGCCGCCAGCTATACCTGGGCGCATAGGGCGGTAGCGGAAGGGCCGCTCAATGACAC
>JAJZEJ010000499.1 GCA_021828635.1 Chloroflexota bacterium | reverse complement strand
AATATCGAACACGTCAATCTGGCGGAAGGAACCATGACCTTCTATCGCCAGAAAACCGATGAGACGGAGAACCATAAGCTCAAACACCATACTCTGCTCACTGCCGAAGCCTATCTGGCCGACCTTGCCATGCTGGGCCGCACGCGTGGGCCGCTCTTTGTGGGCTATCGAGGCCAGCGCATCACGCGTTATGGTCTCTATGATCGTGTGCGGGTACTCGGTGAGCAGCTGGGCATGGATCACCTGAGTCCCCATGATCTCCGCCACTTCTGGACCTATGATGCACTTGGTAACGGAACCCCCATTGATCGTGTGCAGTCCGGCGGCGGCTGGAAGTCACCGACAATGGTCCTCAAGTATGCCAAACATGTTGGCATTGCCAATGAGGGTGTGATCATTACGGAACACGACAGCACGCCCTCTGGATGAAGCAACCTATCGACCGTTCTCTGCTGAATCGTCATGGGCGCTGATAAAAATGCATCTAATAGATGCATCATAACGAAAAAGAAAGGCTGCGACCTCCTTGCTCTTAGAGGGTGAGCGGACGTGGCAATTAAGAGCAGGAGAGGATGGCGAACAGCCTGGCAAGAGCAACGAGATGGTTCGCTGCTCTTGCCCGACCGTAGGACATCCTTCAAAGGGGCGTGTATGGCATGCGTGCCATGATAGCTTCCCGATGGTCTCAGATGGCTTTGACTTCCAGCACCGTTTTGCCCGCCATCATCAACGATCTGGCTTGCTGATGTGCTGCTTGGTAGGCTGCACGATAGTCTGGATGCAGCATGCCATCGTCTCCATACTCGGAAAAACGCACATG
Organism: Chloroflexota bacterium; assembly: GCA_021828635.1. The sequence goes on along the minus strand of JAJZEJ010000499.1, from coordinate 9,768 downwards.
TGGAAAGAGTTCGTTTTCCAGTCTCTCCAACTCCGCTTTTCCACGCAGGACGCCAGGAAAGGAGAAGACAGGCTGCCCAGGTGCGACGGCCAGAACGATGGTTGGGTCAATGATCTGACCCTGAGTGCTTACACACCAGCCATGCTCCATAACCACGATCTGATCAGCGGAGACAAATGTGATCCAGCCTTCGATGAACAGGCCATGTGGCTCGAAGAGGGCTGGAATGGCAAAGAACATGGGATAGGCATTTTCGTAGCAATGTCCCCACCTTGCTCCCATGTGGAGCCCAATGAGTGAGGAAAGAAGGTACTGTTCGACAGAAAGAATATTTTTTGAGGGTGCAATGTCATCAGGCAAACCTTTCCAAAAGACAAAAGAACCCTCCTGCTCAGACGAGCAGGAAGGTTCTTGGTTTGGTTGTGTTTCATTGTGTGGGGAAGGTGACGCCGCGTCCGTGGCCTCTCGAACAGGGCCGTCAACTATTGCTTTAAGAGAGGTTTTTACAGTGATCCTAGCCCTACCTCTAGCTGCTTGTCAATTTTTTCCTCAAGAAGAGAAAGTAGGTTTCTCTTTGCAATCTTTAGATTTATTTCTACCGCTCCGCCTGGTTGGGCAAAGCCACTCACAAGTAATTCCCCTCCCTACTGGTAGCACCAGTAATCTTTTTTCCCTTCATAACATAATCCCTTATACCAAACATCTTCATGCTGATACCGAGATCGTTCAATAATACAAGTACATTCCCCTAACACTACATTCCAACGAGTCAATGTCACTCTATAAGGAAGCGGGAGTTTTCCTGGTACTATATACATGATATCCTCGTGCACTGTTTCTACAAGGCGCTGCACTTTGCACGGCCAGGGAAGAAAACGATCAGCATTTTGCGCTAGTAACACATGTGCTGCCGCCAAGACAACGAGCGCATCTTCATCTTTTGATACCAGAAGAGAAGGATCAAGGAAACGAGGCTGTGTACAGTCCCATTCTGTTGAACGATGAGTATACATATATTGAGTCCATCCATCCATATAAACCCAAAACGCTGCATCATACCCGTGATTCTTCTTAAACCTTATAGGAAGAGGAATTTCTACAAGTGCAAAGGTATGAAGAGAATCGTAAGGAGAATGACTCCAGAATACTCTTTGAAGTGCCTCATAACGCACGCTTTCACGATCTGATACAGAAAGTGTGGTAAACTGAGTTGTCATCAGTTGCTTCCTACCTTTCTAAATAGTTATACACTGTTATAGTCTAATAATATAAAATATATATTTTCAACCTAATCCTACTAGAAACAGCTTTCATAGAAATAAGTTAATCAATACCCCTCTATTGAAAGCTGATTTTTCACTCTTCTACCCTGTATCTTGTTGATAGCATTGCCGGTCGGTCCCCGCGCCCACGTTGCTTACCATATCCTTCAAACCTCCCGTACTTATGTGACTTACGCTAATTAGTGTTCAAGGAAACCTATCCTTTATAGAATGGCGGCAAGAAAACGCCGATGTCTTCAGCTTCGGGGATGAATTGCCGCAACTCACCCCTGGTTTTCAATGTACTGACGGATGGTTTCCTGACTCGCATTTCCAATGGTGCAGCAGAAATAGCCATCACTCCAGAATGTTCTTTCCTTCCAGAAATGTCTTTGCAGTTCTCTCTCATGGACCCTCCAGAGTCGAATAGTCGATTCTTGTTTCAATCGACGCACACTAGCCAGAGGTGAGAGGCGAGGTTCGCTTTTCACCAGACAGTGAATATGATCCTGGTCCACTTCCACCGCCTCAAAAGAAAAATCTGATCGTGTCGCAATGTCCTCGAATATCCTTTTTGTCTCATCCCCATAGCGTATCAAAAGCTTTTTGCGGTACTTGCACACAAAAATCAGGTGGTAGAGGAGAAGAAACTTGGAATGGGCTTTTGACTCATATTCCATGATGCACGAGCGCTTACTCTCCTCATCTGCTCAAACTTCGGAATGGGTTTCAAATCAACCTTTTTCCCGTCCATATCCATCAAGATCGCATATCCGGTAGACATCCTTCCTTTGATAAAGTAGTCCTGGCCCTGGTAGCGTACCTTGTCAAACTTGCGAAATCCCCTGATCTTGCCGGTATTGATGCGTTGTTCACTGCGAAGCCCCTTCGTTTGCTGATAGTCTCCATCAGGGATACATTGTTTCAGGATCACCTGCGCGGTACGGAACTGTGGCGTTTTTCCTCGCGTGGCAATCACTGCCGCGTCGTTGGCGTGGGTCTTGGGGAGTCCTGAGAGGTGCCGATGCTCTTTCGTGACAAAGCCCCAGGTCTCCTCTGCCTCAAGGCGTTTGAGCAACTGGATGCGAATGCTGTTCATCTGAGTGGCATGGCGAAACCCCTCTTTTTTCTTTCCCGATCTCTTGAGGGTCATGCTTCCTGCATGGAGACCATCATGACAGGTTTTGCAGAGCGTGAGCAAATTCGCTTCCTCATCACTCCCGTTCTGGCTGCGAAAAACAAGGTGGTGGACTTCTAATCTCTTGTCTTTCGACTTCCCTTTGCACTGCTGGCAGGTGTAGCCATCTCGTGTGAGTACATAGGCTTTGGTATTGGCAAAACCGTAGTTGATGCCCTTCTGGTAGAGCCACTTGTGTTGCAACACTTCAGGATTTTTGAGCGCATGAGGGTCAAAGGTTCCCGTTTCTAGGATGATGGCGCTTATTGGCAAGAGCGACTGGACAAAGCAGATTTCGCGCAGATGAGCGTCGATCTTGCTTCTCATGGTTGGGGAGAAACGTCCTTGCTTGATGGAATTTTTGCGATTGAGCCAGCGTGCCGGACGATATCTGGTTTTGCGGTTGCGGCGGCTACGGCGTTTTGAAGCTCGCTCTTTCATCGTGGTTGCGATAGCGTTGCGCAGTTCCACTTCGGAAAGGTAGAAAACGTTTCCCTGGTCGTCCGCCGCTGCTGAACCCACTACTGCACTCCCTGTATCTACACCATGCGTTAAAGGGTGTGTGTAGATATGCTCTGGTTGTGCCAGAAGTTGGATGGTAAATGGTGTTCTGCGTCTCACTTTGGCTTTTCCCTCTTTGAGTAACAGACGGGCAATCACTGGTGTACAGGGCATCAATGGGACTCTATCAGGTGCAAGGACATACACGACGTTCATACAAGAAAATCCTTTCGGAAAAAACTCCGGCAAGCGCCGGGTGATGCGTATCTCTTCGCTGTGACCACGAAGAGAATCCGACTTCATCTCGACAGGGTTCAAAAGGCTTTTTACGCTGAGAGCACCGGCCCTTACCCCAAGCCTGCTTAACTCTCAGTGACAGAGCAGCGGTCTGATGCGTCAACCGCAGGTGTCCTGACCTTTCAAACGGTGTTCCCATTGCTGGAAACGAGTCTGGTGAACTCAGGCTTCCGAAGAAGCCGTTGAGTCTTTAGCTCAGCGGTAGTTCACTCTCTGTGAGCAAATCATATTGCTCATAAAGCATCTCCCTATACTGTGCAGCAAATGCCTCAAAACTATACCAAAATCGGTAAACACTCTTCTCATCTTCGTGATACCAGTGTTGAATTTTATTCATCCATTCTCTTTGTACCTGCTGCAATGTACTATGAACTATTTCATCAAACATATCAGGAAAAGGAGGGCAATATTCTATACCTTCCCATTGCTGCTTCCACTCAGCAAAAAGTTCCTGCGTCTTCTTAGCAAACAGATCAATGCATCCTCTGCTCATTTCCTCACAGCGTACCTCAAACTGCTGTGCCAGTTGCTCTATTTGATCTCGATGTTTTTGTATATAGTTACCTAGTGCGAGCAATTCTCGATAGGAGAGAACCAGAGGCAGTTCCCTTTCCCCATCTACCAACGTTGCAAATGTAACATCAACCGACGAGATCTCACAGTCCAGATTTTGTGTCGAAAACTTCATCGAACGGATTGGGCTGTCCACTACCTATTCCTTTCTCAGCTTTTGCCTTGCTCTTAAAGCCGTAGCCCGTTGGCGCGTACACAGATCTCCATGTTAACTCCTAACGCATAAGGCAAGAGCTTCACGCTCTAATCTAATCGCCTCATGTCTGTCTCTCAACTTTAGGCCAGGATGCTCGACACGACATGACATCTTAGCTATTGTCATACGTAGCGATATAAAGATGTCAAGCGCCGTTCCTATTCGGTCAATTGACGAATCGTTATCAGATGAAACGGGGCTGAGCGCGTGACCTGTGGCATCTGCGCACGAATGGCCTTGTTCATGGCAGAGAGATATGTCTCTGCCATGATACTTTTGCTCATCCTAGCACCGCTTGCATATCTTTCTCGCTATCGGGGAGCCAGAAGAGGCATGCCTTCTGAATGGCCTCACCGAGATTGGTCTCGCGCATTTGTCGCTCGGTGAGAGAGTTCCACACGCCCTCATTGTCACAGAGATACCAGTTACGATGATTGCCCGTTTTCCTATACCAGATATACTTTTGTCTGGTACATCCTTTCAGTAGAAGAAGGATATCTTGAGTGTGAGAACTGAGGGCAGCAATAGTGCGGAGCTGCTCCCAAGATGTGACCAACACCTTGCTTTCGTAGTGTGGCAAACTGGCCTGCGCGATCTGTTCTGCAATATCCTTGAAAGGAATACGATACCAGCGCAGAAAGGTCTGGCCCATGATGGGATCGGTGGTACGCTCGATTCCAAGCAACATCTGATGCTCCTCATCGTTCCACCACTTGGACTCAGATGATGACAGCGGCCCTGTTTCCTGGAAAGTGTAGGTTGCGTCACAGGCCCGTTCTAGCCTAAATGCTTCAGACTGCTGATCCTTGATAGCAGCATCAACCATTTCGTCGGAGATGAGAGGGCCAGAGAGGGATGCAACACAGTGGTTGCCCTCATCAAAAAACCACTCAAAGAAGGTGAAAATCGCTTGTAGCTCTGGATGCTTGCGATCATCAGTTGCTTTGAGACGATTAACAATCCACTGCGCGAAGTTGAAGGAGAGCGGTGGGGTTGGGGACGTTGGTTTTTTTGTCATAGGAGTCTCCTTTGTTCTCTTAGCTATAGGTGATTTCGCCGAGGAGGCAACACTGAAGGAAAACATCCCCTGTGATAGCATCAGCATTTCCATTCAAGAAGTCTGCCATATGCTGGGGATACTTTTCTGCCATGATGGCAAAGCCCTTTTTGATGGCTTCCCAATTGAGTGTCATGACTCCATCATCATCACGTTCTTTGTCAACCAGGAAGACTTCACCACCAGGGTTGAGCGGAATTTCAGCCAGAAAATGCTTGCCGGTTCTTTGCACATAGTCTGGATCAGACACAAAGACCCATTCCGTTGGTTGGTTTGCTTTATACCCAAAAAGAGGGATATCGACCCAATAATTGGAGCCCCCTTCCAGGGCTGAGACAAGGAGGCTAAAGATGTCTTCTCGCTTGATGGTAACGATCACGGAAATGGTGAGATCGTCCTGTCCTTGCGGTCCTTGCGGTCCTTGCTGGTTATTTGCTGGTTGTGTCATAGGATTCTCCTTGTACTATGCAGCAACACCCCAGTTGAGGGTTGCAATACAGGGTTCGATAATCATGCGTGAGACGGCAGGCGTGACGGCGAGACCGAGTTGGCGTACCATCTCTTTGTTGACAAAGCGCAGATGAGCGCGACCCATCAGCATCAGGACCGCCAGGAGCGGCGAGTCCGCTTCCACGTCGTCGGTCACAGCAGGCAACCAGGGATAGCCCGCCCACGAGTCATGCGACCAGGAACGCCAAAGCGCCACATGAGAGCTTGCCATCAGCACACCTCTCAACTGACAGCCAAGCCACTCAGTATAAGCAGGGGGGATAGCTTGACTAATCTCATCAACGCGGTGCATCCAATCAATGCCCATCGCCGTCGCAGCTTCTCTCTTCTGGCCGAGGTGACCACCTACCGACCAGAATTCATCCGGTTTCGCAATGGCCCCAGGCGCAGCCGCTTTCACTGCATGTCTCATATGCGCAGGTCGAAACAACAAGATGTTTGACTCAAAAAGCCGATGCCGATAGACGCACAAGCCAAACATCACGCCACAGAACATAATCGGGTTCACAAGCGGAGCGCCCTCGACATTCTCTACTACATAGGGTAAGCCAGAAGCACGCGCAATGCTGTGATTCTCTTCAAAGAGTGTGCGTGAAGTATGCGTGTCTGCTGATGGAGAACATTGCAGGAAGTGTTTTTGGCGCGTGCGTTGCATTAGAGGAGCCATTGCACCCAGTCCAATGGTTCCATACAGGATGGATATTTTCGTCCTGTATTGACATACCCGTTACGCAACCACTGGTCATCGTAGCCAGCCCCGTTGCCACGTGACCACTCCCGCGTTAAGAAGCTATCTCTTTCCTGCATAAAGCGTTCATACGACAAGAATGCAGCGCGGTAGCCACGTTGAAAAAGCGGGCTTTGGTCACTCTCCTCTTTGTGGAATAAGCCACATAGAGGATTCGTATTGCCAACCTCTTCTTCCAGACGGGTAAAACCAACAAGAAATCGGCGCACATCAAAGTCAGCAGACACTTGCGTTATGGGTTCAAAGGCTCCTTCATTCCACATTCCCAAGTAATATTGCTCTTCTTCATAGATAACCTGAATATCCCTATTGTGCAGCAGTGTCTCCCAAAAAACCTCCCGTTGTGGCCGTTCCCTTTTGTTGGTATCTGCACTCCATAGTGTCGTTCGTGTCATTCCGTTTCTTTCTCTTTGCATGTTTGTTCTGTCCTTTCTTTATTTCCTGTAGAAAGTATCTCTAGCCACATCGCTCACTGCCTGGTGAAACAAGCGTGTGAGCGACGTGGTTTCGCATCATGTGTGTGGAAACCGCTCGTCAAAAATTCTCGTGCAGGGAGGATCGATAGGATTCACGGGTTCTGCGGCCTATCTGCGGCGGCAACTGTGCTGGCAAGGTCGCAGCACAGCGTTGCGCTTGCTGGAAGAGAGAGCATACCTCGGCCTGCTGGTCACATTCGCGGAGTTCGCGGAGCAGGGTCCATTGGCCTGCGACACAGCAGCGACTCTCTCCTCGATCAAAGGCCGAACGCAGCTCCTCTCGATGGTCAACCGGAGCATACCAGCAACCGGCAACAAGATGCGTGCCATCTACCAGAGGCGTGGTCGCTAACGCGACTGCGCTGAATTTGCCGTCAAATTTGAGCAGCAGTGTCCCATTGACGAGCAACACGGCTTGATCGTGGATAGCCTGCAACAGGCGTGGTTCGGCATCGGAACACAGGTACCAAGAGGCAAAGGAAGGTTGTACCGTGAGCGCAAGAGGCACGGTGTAGGAGGCCAGGGTTCGCCGAAACGGGGAGGGGAAATGATGCAAGGGAAGCTGTGTCAACAGGAACCCCAACGCACGCCGATACCGCCAGGCATCCATGAGCATGCCTTCGATGAACCAGAAGACGCACTCGTGCGAGAGCGGGCAGGACAGCGGGAGGGTGTCTACCGACTTCGCCAGCGCGGCCAGAGGACTTCCATCGAAAAGCCCTTCCAGAATGGAAAGCTGCCGCGAGTGCGTAGGATCACCCTGACCATCGAAACCAAGCAGGCTCGCTTTGAAAGCGTAGTGCAGGTGTGGGGGCAAGTCTGCTAGCACTGCACGCAGCTTGGGATAGGGGTCAAGGACGGTGAGCGCCGAAACAAGAGGTGAAAGGGAACGCTGGAACGGGTGTGCTGGATTCGAGACCGGTGCTGTCAACAGATCAGCCGCGTCAGAGAGCGTGTGACGCCTCTGCGTAGGCATGGAATGCATGGGGAGAAAAGATCGGCCATGCACGGTAGGAAGAGGAAACTGGTAGACCATAATCGTATTGCTCCTTCAAAAAAAGCCAACAAGGGGAGCGACTCTTATGAGAGCCGCTCCCCTTGCTGCTTTATTTCTCGTATTTTCAAGTTCTTTGCGCTCGTTGGTTTCTAAAATGCCCGTATACCCTGTAAAATCTCTGTTCATGAAGAAGTAAAGCGGCGTTGACACTTTCCCATTCGCTTTTCTTGTCTCTGTGGAGAGGTGTCCTTATGCCGAATTTCTCGCTTCCAATGCCTTCTTAGAGCATGTAGCCCTCGTTTAGGCGCTCTTTCAATTTTTGCGTCGCTTGCAGGTAGAAAGCATAAGAATTACCTGCACATTTAAGACATTGGCAAACACCTGTATTCGCCTCCTGGGCAAGTTCTTTCTTGCGTGCGCCACAGTAATAGCATCGATCCTGGCGCTCTCGGTTCACCACGCGCCTCGCTAAGGCTCGCATCTTCCTCAGAGCGGATTGTTCTGCTCGTGTTCCTGGTCCAGCAGTAGTAAGAGCCTTGATCAGAGTGAGAGCCTTCAGCTGTAGAGTCTCTCGCTCCGCAGCTTCGTCAAAAACAGTGCGTTTTTTCATCCTTTTGCTCCATTGGCCATCCAGGTCGCGCCACAGGCTGGACACGACCGATCTTGCTTTCCAATCGCCGTGCGCCGTACACGCATCTTCACATCCTGCGTGCCATCCTCATTCGGTGGAAAAGTTTCTACCCTTTTAAGCACCACCACATGCCAATTCGTGAAACCACGGGCATGCAGTATATCCCCTTCGTTGGGGACGGGTTCTTGCGACGGCGTTATACGGTAACGGATCGTCGCGTACTCTTCTACCATCATTTGTGTTTTCCTTTCCTCTATGAGAAAGCCCTCCTTGCTGGTGTGAAGAGCAAGAAGGGCAAGAGATCGCTGTAGTGCGTGTGCTTGACGGGCATCGGTCTCACCGGAAGCTTTCTGGTGAGGAGTCCGTGTGTGCAAGCTGGTAGCCGTGGCGAGTGAGCACGGACCTGACGCTGGGAAGGGCCGCCTGTGCCTCCTGGTTGTGCAGAAACCAGTGCGCGACCTGCTCGGCTGGCTGTTGTGCTAGCCAGGCATACATCGTCACAGTCACTTCTTCTAAGACAGCCGCATTGCTCACCTTTTCCTGCACAGCAGCCTGATCGAGCCAGTAGTTTCTGACCAGACTGTGCTTGCATCTGCGCTGCAGAGAATAAGACCACGGCTGCATAGGCATGTAACAGCACTTTTTCTGGTGGACAGGAAGCAACATACAGCCGTATCCACTCAGAGATGGGAAGATCCGTCGGTGTTTTGCCTCGGAACGTCTGAACACACTGGTGAAAGAGTGGTTGCATGCTACTGTAAGCCTGAGACATACGATCACTGAGGCCGAGGAACATCGTCCTATCGTCCAAGGGGCAACGGCGAGTGGGGAGCAGACCATACTCCGAGTGCAGCGAGGGAACAAATTCGCCGATTTTGGCGGTGATCTGGCGTCCTGAGTGGACGAGGTTCTGGTAGGCAGACTGAGAGAATTCCATGTGGTTGGCTCCTTGTTTCTTCAAAAAAAGAGCCAGGCAGGGTTTCATAGCCTGCTTGGCTCGTGGTTGGTTCGTGAGTGTACATGGCGGGTTGCTTTTGCCGATCTCACCGGTCTCGCCAGGAGTCGCCGGTGGCAGCTTCGTGGCGAAAGAGCCTGAGCCATCGGTCGGCTTTGTGGGCATCAACGGTCCACAGGCACGGAGTCTGTTGCTGATGCGCGGCGAGAAAGCGGCGTGCAAGGGTGCGTTGGACTTCTGTGTGAGTCTGCTGCTTACGGATGCGAGCCTGCTGTGCCAATGTCTCGCTCAACGCACGGATCAGCGCGTGAGTCGCTTCATGTGCGGGATCAAGCACATACTCGGCGGCACACAGCAGGCGAATCTCCTGCTCGCTCGCGGTTCTGAG
>JAJZEJ010000749.1 GCA_021828635.1 Chloroflexota bacterium | reverse complement strand
CGCATATAGCTCTTGCTCATCGTCAACAATGCGCGGCAGGCCATAGGCATGCACGACGGCATAGTTCCAGGTCGGCACGCTGGGATGTACCTCGTACCAGGAAGGCGTGATATAGGCATGTGGCCCCTGAAAGATCACCAGTAGCTCTTGCTGCGGATCGAGAGAACGCCATTGTGGATTGCTGCGTGCAAAGTGACAGAGCAGCGTGCCAGAGCGTCCACGCTCGCTATCTAGCATGAACGGCAGATGGCTGGCAAGTGGCACGCCCTCATGCTGTGTGATGAGCGTGGCGAAGCTATAGGTACGCATAAACTCGTGCAGAGTTTGCATATCATCTTCACGATTGAATGAAGGAATATACATGGCTACCTCTTTGCAAGAACAATTACCGATTATCTCTATCCCTACATCATAAGTATACACATCAGTAAAGGTAATGGCTACAGCCAAGTTGCTTTCTATTACGGAAATTGGTTGGTGGCTGACGTTTTCACAAAAGAGCGGGCAAACGTTTTGTCACACGCAATTGCTCTAGGAATTGCGCAAAACCGATGTTTTTGGCTAGAGTACGCATACGCCGGAAACCTTCACCGTAGATGGGGTCGGGATTGCGTAACATACTTTCTATGCGATAACGCGCCACATCGGTACCTTGAGCGCCATAGTAGCGATAGGCCAGCAATTCACAAAAACCCTCTTCGGCCCATTCTGGCAAACCCTGAATACCATGCACGATCAGCCAGGCGTGACCCAACTCGTGTACTACAACGCCCTCGAATAAGAAGGATGGTAGCCCACGCAAGACGGCAATCTTCTCTACTTTGTTCTGCACGATACGTCCATTTTCCATATAGGTCGTGCTGAGCGTAACACCAAGCGTATGATGATCGTGCATCTCTTGGAGATAGTGAGAGAGGGTAGCACGTCCACAGAGTTCGAGTGAGATGGGCAGATTGTTGTAGCGCAAGCCCTGATTGCTTATCCATTGTTTCAATTGACTAAAAATGGGCTGTGCATCTTCTATCGTCTCAATCGCACTTTTGCGACAAAGAGGGCAACGCACAGCATCATGTTGTCCAGAGGATTCTCGCATTGTCGGTGGAACGAGCCGCCCACAGTATTCACAGGCGGGATATTCTCCCTGATGCTCTTTGCAATAGCGATTACCCCATTGATCGACTAAAAATTCGCCCACCAGTGGTTTGCCACAGAAGATACAACGCGGTAACACCGATTGCACGAGGCAGGTTGGATGATACGGTTTTCCTTCATGAACGTTAAAACTTGTACCGTTAATCGGTTGCTGACAGGCCGCGCAGGTAAAATGTTCAGGATGCCAGGCGGCATTCAAGGCGATCAGCGCGTTACCCCATATTGGTTTACCACAAGCCTTGCATAGAGATTGTCCAAACATGCTTCACACTCTGGTAGGGGCGTGATTTATCACACCCGCTTGAATTTATCACGCCCTCATATTTAAATGTCTAAGCTATAATAGTCATAACGCGATGTTTCATAAAAACCACACGATTGATAGAGCGAAAGTGCGCCACTATTCTTGACCTCAACTTCAAGGGCTACATTGCGCCGCCCCATCTCATAGATGGCCTGTACAGTACGCGCCAAAATCTGTCGGCCATAGCCTTTGTGCTGCTGCTCAGGTGACACCGCGAACCCATAGATGAAGCCTTCTTGCTCATCGAGCGATACATTTATTTTACCGATATACACGCCATCAAGGAGCGCGATATAGTAGCGACGCGCTAGATTCTCAAAGGCATCAGGTGCATACTCAGCATCCTCATCCATTGCAAAAGCGGCATTGGTGATGTGCGCTAGTATCGCACCCTCATCTGCTCGTGCCAGCCGAAACTCCAGGTATGGCGTGAAATTTTGCGGAGCGTGCAACTCGCTCAACGACATTCTATACTCAGAATGATGATAGTGTGCTAACAATGAGGCCGCGAAAGCCTGACCGCTTTGCGCGTTATGCTCGACAATCAGGAAAATTTTGTGCAATTCGCGTTGTCGGCACGCCTCACTGGCCTCCCGCAGCAGCATACTAAAAATGCCCTGTCGCCGATAATCAGGGTGTATCATGCCGCTAATTTCAGCTTCGCGGGTGTTAAATGCATAAATGGCAAGGTAGCCAACCAGATGTTCTTGCTGATAGTAAAGCAGGTCATTTACTTCATTAGTTGAACGCTCACGCAAAATGCTCCAATTTAGCTTGATGTCCAGCCCTTCACAGCTATTGCAGATATGCGCCAGTTGTGCAATCTCCGTCAGGTCAACCTCGCTCAGTCCTTGTCGCTTAACTAGTCCTTGTTTCTGTTCCTCAATCATCGCGCTCCTTCATGACATAACTGCTAAACATAAAAGTTAGTAATGGTTATATATTACATCACATCTATCCATTTCGGAAACTTTTCCATTGGTCATCGCGTGTCTACCACATATACGAAGCAAATCAGGTTGAGTTCTCTGAGCAATTTGATTATGCGCAAAGGAGAAATACACAAGCCGGAAGAGAAAGATAACAAGCCGGAACAGCACCTGCATGGTGTTAGCAATAAAGAGCAAAGAGAGTACGAGCATATCAAAGAGTCAGCCGAGAAGAGTGGACGCTATGGCAACCGCGCTGAGGAAGTCGCAGCCCGCACGGTAATGAAGCAACATAAAGAGAAGCAGCACAAAAGCTGAGAGTTTTGACGATGTCACTGACAGTAGATGGCAACGTTGACCTCTTGTAGCGAAAAAGCCGTGCGCAGGTCTTGCGGTGCAATTTCGACTAGAAAGCCACGCTTGCCGCCATTAATATAGATACGTTCGAGCGAGAAGAGTGTGGCTTCGGCATAGATGGGAAGCTTTGTGCGCGTGCCAAAGGGGCTGATGCCGCCAATGAGATAGCCAGTATATTTCTGGGCTGCCGCTACCTCGCATGGCTCGACGTGACGTGCCTCGATGCTACGCGCCAGCTGGCGCGTGGAAACCTCTCGATCTCCATGCATCAGCACGATCAAGGGAGCGTGGGTATCGGTCTCCATCAGCAGTGTCTTGATGACGGCGTGTTCGGAAACATGAAGCATCTCGGCAGCTTGCTGTGTGCCACCGTGTTCCTCATAGGGGTAGAGATGTGGAATAAAGGCAATCCGCTTCTCACGTAAGAAGCGGATTGCTGGCGTCACGGGATACTGTTCTTTAGCCATTACACTTTACCTGCTATCAACGTTATTATTGTTGGTAGCCGTATTGATCCTGGCTACCGCGTGTGCCATAGCGGTCACGGTCACTATCCGGTTGTGCAGAACCTCCCTCGTTGCCATAATCCTCCTGCGTATTACCGAGACTTCCCTGTCCTCCCCGTCCTCCTTGTGTGAACTGGTTCTCAGTATCGTAGGGGTCCATGCCCTCCTCTTCATCCTCACTTTGCTGCTCTGACTGGTCAGGAAGGTTAGACTGCTTTTCGCGTTGCCGTTCTGGTGCGTTACTGCTCTGCTGTTCTGGCCTGTCCGCTGGATTCTGTGTACCGTACAGGTCTCTATTCGTATTATATTGCTCAGGGTCCGACTCGTCGTACTGATCTGGACTATCAAACGTGTTCGACATAGGTAGCCTCCTTCTTGAACTAAAAAGGACATCACCTCTGTAGCACGTTACTGAATTAGTGGGCGTTTCCCGATAGTGACCTTTATATACCGCGCGAATAGCGGTTGTTGTCCCTCAATCTGGAAACCCACATTTTGAAAAAGACGATAGATGCTTTGCTGGCTCAGACCAGTGGCGTGTTTCACAATCTGCCCCAGCCACTGTGGCGCACTGACATCAACCAGAATGAAATAGCCGCCTGGACGTAGCACGCGAACTATTTCGCTCAGCGCCGCCGCATGATCTTGCCAGTGATGAAAGGAGAGCGTGCTGAGTGCCAGGTCTACTGAATAGTTGGGAAGCGGGAGAGCCTCGGCGCTACCAAGATGGAAAGTGGCGTCGGGATTGAGCCGTCGTGCGTTAGTGATCATGCCTTCGGCGGGGTCTACACCAATAAGTTGCGCATTGGGCCAGCGTGTAGCAACAGCACGTAAGAGGCGTCCTGTGCCACAACCGATATCCAGCACCACCCCAGGTTCAACGGTCAATGTCTGCGCGGCTGTCTGGATGACAGCTTTATGCACGCGATCAAAGAGCCAGTGTTGTAAGTGGGAGTTCTCATACGTCTCAGACCAGCGGTCAAAGTAATCAACATCCTCATTATGCTTATGCTTATGCGTAATCATCGGCCTTCTCCTCTTTAGCATATTTGCTATTGTTATGGTAACATATTCGGTACCAATGCGGTGAGCCGATATGAAAGAAAGCCCTAGCCTATGAGGATGGCTGCAACAAGGCTGGTGTAGGGGCAATAGACCCACACGATTCTCGTATGACGAGGCTGGTTGGAAGCTCAATACGAATTGGTTTTTGTTGGCCGAGAGTCGCCCTCTTCATGCCAATGTATCGCTCAGGAGCATGGACTTTTTCAATCAGGTGCAATAATAGCTCCGTACCATGTTGCCCCATCTCGAAAAAGGGCTGACGTACAGTTGTCAATGCCGGACATAAATGGGCCGACGAGGGAATGTCGTCGAAGCTTACCAGAGCTACATCTTTAGGGATACGTAACCCAAACTCCTCAGCCGCCGAGATGACGCCATAGGACATCATATCATTACTGGAGAAAATGGCAGTGGGGCGCACATCTTCTGGTAGCGAGAAGAGTTGCCTGGCACAGATGCGACCGCTCAATGGCTCAAAATCGCCATAGACCACCAGTCGAGGATCTAACGGGATACCTGCTTCGCGCAAGGCATCACAATAACCTTCATAGCGTTCAAGTGAACAACAAAACGTCTGGCGACCATAAATGTGTGCAATCCGTCGATAACCAAGCGCGATCAGATGACGGGTAGCGTTGTACGCCCCACGTCGATTATCAGTCAGTATCCAGGGTACGCTGGTCGGCTCGACCTGGTCGGTAACGATAACCACTGGGAAACCCTGCTCGTACAGGCGCGTCAGGTACTCGGAGGATTGTCCAACCTGGATAGCAAGCAAGCCAGCAGTCAGTTTGGTTGCCAGAATACGATTGATGATTTCCATGCGGTCCTGTTGCTGAAGCACAGTATAGAGAACAATTTCGTAGCCTTGTTCCTCCGATTCTGCCGCAACACCTCGAATGATCTCGGCAATAAAAGGATGGTTGAGCGAGGGTACCAGCACACCGATCAGCTTACTATGGCGACCAGCCAGAGCAGACGCCGCCATACTAGGTACGAATTCATGTTCCTCCATGATGCGCAGAACACGCTCCCGCGTCTCCGGGTTCACATCAGGCTTATTATTCAGCACCCGTGAGACCGTGGCATTTGAAACGCCCGCAAGTCGTGCAATATCATGAATAGTGAACTTCTCTGCCATGTATGTCCTCTGCCTACTATCGCTACTTCAGCAACCAGATTTTTGCCGGAAGCGTTTTCGGTAACGATTACAAAAATAAGTATACTGATGAAATGGAGTGCTGTCAAGACTTTTTGCGCGGCTTTGCCAAGTTTATTTAATTGGTGATTGGTCGTGTAGTTACACGTTGCCAGACTGCCTGCCATGCCGAACGATAGATGCGCGGGTGACGGCTGAGCAGGCCGCGTATCAGGCCAAAGAAGTTGCTATCCATACCGATGATCGGCACCTCTAGCAGGGCATGTTGTAGCACTTTGCGTCCCTCATCTGAATTGAAGAGGCCATAGAGCATCTCCACATCGGCATTGGATTTCATGTTATCCAACACCCAGCGCAACCAGTCTTCGATGCGCAGGTAATGGCCGAGCCGATTAGCCTGAGCTAGATTACGCAGATAGGCATTGATAGCACCATGATCGTTATCCAATACCGCGCTGGCAACGGCATGGGCAGCTAGGCGGCCACTGATGAGCGCGGGATAGATACCACCGCCAGTGGCCGCGCCACATAAACCGGCGGCATCACCGATTAGGAGCGCCCGCCCATGTTCGTCATCGCAATAGACGCGGCGCAGGCGTCCACCAACGGGAATAACACCCGCTTTGCGCTCAACGACGTGCATCTGGCTGAGATCGGCTACGTGTTTGAACACCTGTGTAGCGTTGTGTAGTGTCTTGCTGGGGCTGAAGGTACGTGGATGACCGGCCACGCCGAGGGCGGTAATATCGCCATGTGGTGCAAGCCAGACACAGTAGCCAGGAGCCAGTTCATGATCCATAACCAGATAGAAGGTTTCGCCATCTAATGGCACATTGCCAATCAACCATTCCGCTCCAGCCAGATAGTGAGTGTTCTGCTCCAGCCCCATGCGTTGCGCAACTCGTGAACGTGTACCATCCGCGCCGATCAAAAAGCGTGTATTCATGGTTATACTATGTTTTTTACTATCACCATCTTCCTGCATTTTCTCTGATGCGCTGAGAGTGATCTGCATTAAGTCATTCTGAGAACGCCTGGCGTCGAGAAACATAGTGTTGCTGCAAATCTCAACGCCGCGTTGCTCGGCCTGAGCGGCCATCCAGCGCAGCATGCCAGGCACATCAGCCATGTAGAAGCGATACATATGTGAACTGATCTCAATAGATGTTTGTTGCGGAGGTTGCACATGAATACGGCGTACTGCATTCATAAGATACTCTTTCGGCACATCGAGGATGTCCAGGACATCGTTGAATAACACACCCGTTGTGCGTACTACACCGCCAATCTGGCTATCGCGCTCTACCACCAGCACACGCAGACCGAGTGCGGCGGCGACATTAGCAAAACTCAGTCCTCCGAAGCTGGCTCCAATCACAGTAACATCATAAGTGGCGCTTTGTTGATCAGGTAGAGTGAGCATAGCATTCCTTTCTCTGCTGTTCGTAGGCTATTTCCTGTCATTATATTGCCTCCTTACTCTTCTTGCCAGCAAGTGGTGCTGTATGCGTTGGGCTTGTGTAGTCCGTACTATGTATGACACAGCTATCTTTTAATTTTTGTATGCATCTGATGGATAAAATATGGAGCATGAAAGGATAGAAAAATATGAAACCACATGTTGGTGTAAGAAATGATATACAGCAGGCAGGTGGTGTAGCACACAGGGCAGCAACCAGCCGTGAAATGACCTGGCTGGCACGCCTGGGTTATGCCATCAAAGGCGTCGTGTATGTCATCATTGGCTGGCTAGCAGTGCAACTGGCAATCGGTACCGGCGGCAAGGCAACAGGGCGACACGGAGCTTTGCAGACGGTCAGCCAGCAACCTTTCGGGCATTTTCTGCTAATCGTTGTTGCTGTCGGTCTGCTGGCCTATGCGCTCTGGAGTTTTATCCAGGCCATCTATGATACTGAGGGCGCTGGACGTAGTGCTAAAGGCGTGGTACAGCGCATAGCCTATGCGGCGGTCGGTGTCTCTTATGCACTGCTCTCGTTTGGCGCTTTCAAGTTGGTCTCTGGCGCGGGTAGCTCTGGTAAGAATTCGACAGCTAGTACACAGGGCTGGACAGCTCTCTTGCTCAAACAACCTTTCGGCGTGGCCCTGGTCGTGCTTGTTGGTTTGATCGTGCTTGGTATTGCCGTTGCGCTCTTTATGGAAGCATACAAAATGCAGTTTTTACGGCACTTAAATCTAAGCAGTGTGAACGCGACAGCACGGAAGGTCGTGACCTTTCTTGGACGCCTGGGCTATGCGGCACAAGGCGTGGTGTTTGTCATTATCGGTCTATTCCTGATTATCGCTGCGGTTGATCGCAATCCGGGGCAGGCGAAGGGACTGAATACGGCACTACTGGTACTGGCTCAGCAACCCTTTGGCAAGTTCCTGCTGGCGATTGTGGCCCTGGGTTTTCTGGCCTATGGCATCTATTCCTGGGTAGAAGCACGCTATCGCCGTGTTGGCCGCGCATAGACAGCAGAGTAACCGCGAGGGAATACCCCTACAATGACACGCTTCGCACATGCACGTTTATCATTGTAGGGGTATTCCCTCGCGGTTACTCTTGTTGGCATGGTACGATAAACACTGATAGCTAATGTCACAGACTAGAAGTGTGAGGAACAGTCCATGCCAGCACGATTTCAGCGCGTCTATCCACCAACTCAACCTCCGACCGGCCCAACTTACTGGCTACCTCTGCTCAATGGTGAACCTATCTTACTACTACAAGCAGCAGGGGTAGCCCTTTTGCAAGAAAATGCCCTGCTTACATCGCTCATTGCTCCTGATGCGGTACACTATGTTGGCTTGTTGGATGGTATACCGTGCATAGCTTGTGAACTCCCCTCGGCAAGTAAACTTCCGACCAACTGGCGGCGCGTCGATCTGCGCTCGTTACTCACGTTGTTGGATGAGGAGACTTATGCGACGGTGGCGTGGGCAGTACAGATCGTGCGATGGCTATATAACAGCCGTTATTGTCCCTCCTGCGCTCATCTACTAGAATCGTTGCCCGGCACCTGGGGGCGGCAATGCCCCCAGTGCGGTTACACTGGCTATCCACCCGTCTCACCTGCTATATTAGTACTGGTACATGATGGTGAGAACCAGGTATTATTGACGCATAAGCCTGGCTGGGGCAAGCGTTATAGCTGTATTGCGGGCTTCACGGAACCGGCTGAATCTCTGGAAGGCTGTGTACAGCGCGAGGTCTATGAAGAGGTTGGAGTTGAGGTGACGGATATTTCCTATGTTGGTAGCCAGCCCTGGCCGTTTCCTCACCAACTCATGGTTGGTTTCACGGCTCGTTATCTCGGTGGCACTGTACAAGTAGATCAGCAGGAACTGGACGATGCCGTCTGGTATCACATTGATGCCCTGCCCACGCTACCACCCGCGCAAAGTCTGGCGCATCACATCATCATCGGGTGGGTCAACTCACGTCACACACCCACCCGTGAACCAAGAAGATAACATTTGGACCAAATGTTGCACCACGAGAGCAAAATTGAAAAGGGATCAAACAGATCACGAAGGAAGAGGATCAACGTTTATGCCAGCACAGACATCACGCAAGATTCGGGCGCTTGGTATTCTGACCGGCGGCGGCGATGTGCCGGGACTGAATGCCGCCATCAAGGCGGTGGTATATCGCGCCGAGTCGATGGGCATTCAGATAATGGGATTACGCGCCGGTTGGGAAGGGATTACCTATATCAATCGTTCACGTTCACGCGAAGAGCAATTTTTCCGTGCCGACGACCCCGCAACCTGGCAGAGTGACTATCTCATGCCGCTCAACCGCCTGAACACGCGCACCATTGATCGCCTGGGCGGTACTATTCTACAATCGACCCGTACCAATCCCGCGAAAGTGCGCGTGCGCGATCTGCCAGCGCATCTGGCCTCTCATGGCGCGGGTCACGCACCCGATGAGCGCATCGATCTGACCGATGAGGTGATTGCCAATCTGAACTTTTTGGAGTTGGATGGCCTGATCGCCATCGGCGGTGATGACACACTCAGTTATGGCGCAGTCCTGGCCTCTAAGGGTGTACCGGTCTGGGGCATTCCCAAGACAATGGATAATGATGTCCCTGGCACCGATTACTGCATCGGTTTCCAGACCGCTATCAGCCGTGCTGTCGAGTTCATCAATCGCATTCGTTCCACAGCAGAGTCACACAGCGAGACGATTCTGTTCCGCATGTTCGGACGCGATGCTGGTTTCACTGCACTCGAAACCGCTACAGTTGCTTGGACAGACCGTTTGCTTATTCCAGAGGTACCAGCAAATGTAGACCGCCTGGCCGAACTGGTGCTACAGGACCGCCAGAATCCTGGGCATTACTCGACTATCGTGCTATCCGAAGGCGCGAACCTGGGCATGGAGGTACCGGAGGTCGGCGAGGCCGATGCTTATGGACATCGCAAAAAGATCAATGTCGCCGAGTTCCTGGCCGATCAGTTAACGACGCGCATCCCCGGTGTGCGCTTTCTAGCTATCGATCTGACATATTTCTTGCGCAGTGGCGAGCCAGAGGTCTACGATAAGCACATGGCAATCTACTATGCCAACCTGATTATGAGCGCCGTCGAGCGTGGCACGTATAGCGTCATGGCCGCCTACCGCGATGGACAATATGTCTATACCGATATCCCTGGCAAGAACTTTCCGGCCCGTCGCGTGAACGCTGCCGATTATCACGAGACGCGCTATCGCCCGCGCTTCGAGAGCATCACCGGCCCCTATCAACCTCAACCCGTCAACAAATAATGGCATAATAGACACGATAAATCGACACGGATGCGATAAATCGGTCCCTACATGTAGGGACCGATTTATCGCATCCGATGCCTATGCCGTTGTGGCCTCGAATGAGGTGAAATCGGCGATAGCACCACCTTGCAATAGCAAGCGCAGGCCGCAATAGCCGGATTGTAGCGCACTATCGTTGACAGTGAGCATCCAGTTGGCCGGTTCCGGGTCGCTAGCTAACCAAACTTTGGCCGAGAGCGTGGTACCAACAATCTGAAAACGCAGGCTATACTGATCGTTGGCAATCGGCGTGAAGGGCGTGGTAGCCAGCGTCGTAAAAGCACCATTGACGCGCTTCTGCATGACGAGATTAGATCCATCAATATAGGCTTTATACCAGTTATTGGGGTCACTCCAGCGCAGAACCGCGCCAATGTTGGTCGCGGCATAGGACGTGAAGCGGTTGAGTGTGCCAGTGAACAACACCTGGGCATCGGTTGCGCTGGGAC
>JAJZEJ010000111.1 GCA_021828635.1 Chloroflexota bacterium | reverse complement strand
GACGATCTGTCCGGCAAAACGGCCCTCGGCGGTCGCCTGAGCGGCACGACGATGACTTTCCAGACTAAAGGCATCCAGTGTCTCGCGGCTCAATTCCCACTTGTGCGCGATCAAATCGGCGCTGATACCCTGATGAACCAGGCCGTGGTGATAGCGTTCGATCATCATGGGTCCAAAAGGTTTGCCGCCCTGCGATGAGCTACCCATTGGCACGCGCGTCATCGACTCAACGCCGCCCGCGATCACGATGTCATAGGCACCGCTCAGTACGCCCTGTGCGGCGAAATGAATGGCCTGCTGGCTTGAGCCGCACTGGCGATCAACGGTCGTTCCTGGCACCGATTCGGGAAAACCGGCAGCCAGCGCGGCATTGCGTCCGACATTGAGCGCCTGATCGCCAACCTGACTGACGCAGCCGACAATCACATCTTCAATCAGTCCGGCATCCAGGGAATTGTGCTCGGCCAGAGCCATCAGCGTTTGTGCTATTAGATCAACGGGGTGCCAGTCCTTCAATTTACCATTGCGGCGTCCGACGGGGGTACGCACTGCATCTACAATTACGGCTTCTCTCATTGCTGCCATGTGGTGTTCTCCTTGCGAACCAGGAACATCTGTGGCATCATTGCCACCCTTAGATACAGATCAATTAGCATATGATATAGTAAGTCACATTTTAGAAGCACGGAGCAAGGCGGTAAAATAGTGGTGGCACGGCACACGACATATGTGCCGTGCTATGTAGTTGGTTAATGCATCGTCTGAGCTTGATAGTAGCTAGGCTGACCGAACATCACGCGGCGTGGGCCAGTCTGGCCGAAGAGCAGGTAAAGCAGCGGCCCGATGAACGGGATGAGCCAGATTACCGCCAGCCAGAGGACAGTGCCAGAGGTCGAGTGGTTATCTTCCAGGACCATGAAAGTCTCGATAATGTGTCCCACGATGGGAATGAAGACGATGATCAAAAACAGTAGCGAATTGAAGAAGCAGCCTCGGTTGCCATTCATTGCGATATCTCCTTGTCTTCTATTACATACATATACACTTTATAACGTCATGCATATCTGTTTCTTCTAAGAACCATATCTCTCTCCACTTTCTAAATATTGTACGAAGAAAGTGGTAGATGTGTTGCAAGCAAGTGAAGAGCCTCTGTAGGGACCGGTCCCTACAAAAAAGTGCTTGACAAACTGCTCATGTTCATGTATCATACATCCTGTCAGTAAGCGAAATTGGGGTGTCGTTCAATGGTAGGACTGCCGACTCTGGATCGGCCGATTGGGGTTCAAATCCCTGCACCCCAGCTAATGAAGAGGCGAGATCAAACGATCTCGCCTTTTTTGGTATACTTTGTGCAGGCACGATGCTTGTGTTGAGACTCCTTGCAGGTGTGGGGCGTGCTAGAGGTGTGCATTCATGTTCATGGATACATGTAACACTCACTAGCAGGAATTATCATTATGGCATCAAACAGACAACCTCGCTCTATCCCTTATACTGATGTAGTAAAGTGGCAGAAGAGACGCGATATACCACTCGCTATTCTGGCCTGGCTCGCGCTGGTCATTATTATAGGCTGGCTCGCAGGTCACGTGGGTAGGACAATCTTGCTCATCATTTTAGCGGCACTACTCGCCTTTGCGATTGCGCCGTTAGTGCGTCTTTTCGGGCGTTTTATGCCGCGCTGGCTGGCGGTGACACTGACCTATGTGGTGTTCTTTGTCGTTATGAGTTTGATTCTCTACTTTGTGGTCAGAACGGCAGCCGAACAGGTAATCTCGCTGGCGCATTATACCTCTTATATGTTGACCCCTGGTCGTGGCGGGAAAACGGCTCCGCTGCTGCGTATCATAGAGTCATTTGGTATTACATCCACGCAAATTATAGCGATTCGTACCCAGTTGATCAATCGGCTTGAGGGTATGGCTAGTAGCGTTGTACCGCTGGTCTCAGGCGTCTTTAGCACGGGACTGGACATCATTGTTGTTGCCGTGCTGAGCATTTACCTTGTGATTGATGGACCGCGTCTAGGGCGCTGGCTACGTCAGAATTTGCCGCGCCTGGCACGAGCAGACTTTGCTGTGGGTGCGGCCCAGCAAGTGATAGGTGGCTACATTCGTGGTCAGGTGTTGCTCTCCGCCCTGATTGGTGTGCTGGTGGGAGCGACAGCATTCATCTTTCATGTACCATATGCTCTGCTGCTGGGTGTACTAGCCTTCTTCCTGGAATTTATCCCCATTATTGGTACTCTGATCTCTGCCTTTATCAGTATTGTGCTGGCGCTGACGCAAGGAGTACCGATAGCTATAGGTGTACTGCTTTGTTTTATCGTGATTCACGTTATTGAGGGCGATGTGATTGGGCCGCGTATTGTTGGTAGAGCGGTAGGACTACATCCGGCGATCTCACTCATCGCGGTGATCGGCGGCGCGGAACTCTTTGGCATCTGGGGTGCGCTCCTGGCCTCACCTATTGCTGGAGTTCTCCAGGTGCTTGTTGTGACCTTTTGGAAGGAATGGCGGCAAAATCACCCTGAGCAGTTTTCCCATCCTGCTGCTAGCCGTAGTGATAGCGATTCAGAAGAAGAGACAAGGGCTGAACAGGTGGAAGAGGAAATGAGTAGCGCCGATGGACGTACAAAAGAAAGTCAATAACACCTCAGTTTTTACGTAGACACATGAATGCAACCAACCAGTTGGTAGTGATATAATGGTCTATAAAACTACCAAATGGTTGGTTGATAAAGATTGTCTAAGCTTTGGGCCATCATTATTTCCAATATGTGGCATAACATTGAACAAACTGTACTCATACCAAAATCCATGAGCCGACACACCTTGCGTCATGCATAGAGTATGTTATATTTATGTACATAGTTTGTATAGAAGGTACACAGGAGGAAAAAAGATGCCCGTACTCACAGCCTGCGAGGCACAGCAGATAACTACCGATATTACGTTCGTGGTGCATGTCCCTTCAGAGGAAGAGCAGCAAGAAGCTGCGGTGCAACCTGATGACAGGCCCGAATTGCAAGAGCAGCGTGTGATTGTGGCTCGTGCTTTACATGGCGATCAGCTTGCCTTTAATGATATTGTTGACCAGTACAGTGCCTTAATGTTGCGTACCGCAACGATGATTGTGGGAGACCGCGACATTGCGGAGGATGTTGTGCAGGATGCTCTGATTCAGGCATGGCATCATCTCGCCGATCTGCGCGAGGCAAATGCATTACGCCCCTGGTTAATGCGTATTGTGGTCAATCAGTGCATCAGTTTCAAACGCCGTCTGGCCCGCTCGACCGCCTTTATCCGGCAGACGCTTTCCGAGCAGGAGACGGATCTACTTGCCAGAGTTGCTGATGACCATAAAGGGCGTCTGGAGCGTGATTGGGATTTGGCGCGTGCCATTGAGAATTTGCCTCCCAAGCAGCGTGTCGTCATCGTTCTGCACTATTATAACGGAATGACGTTGCCAGAGATGGCCCAAACGCTGCAAACCTCTGAAAACACGTTGAAGAAGCGCATCCAGGCTGCTTTAAGCAATCTACGTCGTGTCTTGCGTGTGAGCGATATGGATGAAAGCATGACTAAGGATCAATGGCATTTCACTCCTGCTCTAGCATGAAATGATGAGGCAATGTTCATTGACAGCTATCCGCGACGACGATGTGTGTAGTGGCGTCCCAGGTGATGGTGCCGGATTGGAAGCTCTGGCGGAAGTAGCTATCGTCGCCCGATGGAGGATGATAAGGTGTGAGAGCCGAGGTGGGATAGCCGTGACAGCCATCTGCGCCCGAATCGAGTAGTAAATATGTGGTCCAGACGCCGCCATATACCCAGTAAGCCGTGTTGCTACCATCAGCCAGCATCAGAGCGCCCGGCAGATAGAGGCCACCACCGAAATCTTGTATCCAGCCCGCACCCCAGCGATGTACAGCAGCTCCGCCGCCATTATCGCGTGGCAAACCTACGATATTTTCACCACCCGCTTGTGTGAAGGTTGTAGTGAACGCGCTCTGCATTTGTGCGTTGGGCGCACCTATGCCAACCCAGGAGCGGTCGTAGCTACCCGCAGTCCAGTCAGGAATAGTGCAGGTAACACAGGCAACGAAGCTATCTGACGTATTCGTAAAGTCCGCCTGTGGTGGTAATAAGCTACTTCCCAAGTCTGGCAAATAAGCATCGGTCCAGCCATTGCTACTATTTTGTGGATGGGCTGCGAAATACCAAACATATTCTTCGTAGATACTACGAAAGGGTGCGCCGGGATACCACTGACCATAGACTGAGGAAGGTACATCATTGGGATTGTTGCCATAGGCTCCATTATAGGCCCAGACGGCGAAGAACCAGTCGTTGGCCTTATAAGGGTCATTGGGATCACTGCTGGAAGAGACGCCAGCCGTACCATTCCAGGCGTTGATTAATGCTTGTGTGCCGGTTCCGATGTTATATTGCTGGTCATCCTCGATGCGCATGGCATCACTGCGACAATTATTGATGGCCTGACATTGTGGTGGCATACCCCAGGTCTGCTGAAATTCGCCCCAGCCACCATCGAAACTCTCGACTGGTGTGCCAATGGGTTCATTGCCCACATCGTAGTCACTCGTATTGAATTGATGCCAGTTGCTTTCAACATAGGCTATGCCATGTAGAATAGCGGCGGAGACGTGCGGTGCGCCGTTAGCGCCCTGTGGACAGGTGCCATAGCACATTGTTGGCAGGCTTGGAGCGTCGGTGAGCAAACCGGCATGTGCCTCTAGCATCCATTCATCCTGTTGCGTGGGGAGAGCATTGCGTCCATCCGCGCCGTTGAGACGCTGATGAAACGCTAGCAGCGCGGCCAGCACGCTCTGAGGTATCACGTGCCACTGGCTTACAGGCAGTGGGGCTGTCCAGAACATGCTCACAATCTGGCCTCCTGGCGGCAATGTCAGGTGTTGTACCGCATGTTGCTGCTGATCCCGCAACGTCAGTACCTCTTGTGCTGGTATACTGTTGAGACCCTGTGCCGCGAGATCGCTTCTCATGGCTGTCACCTGGATACTAGCCCGAATTTGGGCATCTGGTGCTGTTGAGAATGGCTGAACCGAGGGTAGAGTAGCGACCATTTGTGGTGTAATAGCCGTTTGTGTTGCGGGCGTGATTGCGCCATTGGCAAGGCTGATCTGGATGAATGTATAGCGCAAGGGTTGCCAGTTTAGCACGCGCTCACAAATAATGGCGTTACCATCGTTGTTCACACCTAGCACGTTCCCTGGCAATATATCGGTTGGTAGTATAAGCGATGGAGCAGCTGGAAAGGCGAGATTGGGATGGAGCGTACCTTGTATATTCTGCGTCATGAGGCGTAGCAGTGTAAGCGGTTGCTGTGGACGCGCCAGAGTGATAAGTAGTTCGCCTGCGCGGTCAATGCCCACGATACGTAAAGAGCTACCATCTTGAACACGGCGCAACACTACTGTGTCATGGCCGTATACATCAATACGATGAATTTCATCATACACAGGTAATAGCGCCCGGTTCATTAACATGGAACAGTCGTTGGGGGCTGTGTTCAGGCAACCTTTATGCATAGGTTGAGATGCGAGCGACTCTTGTGTGGAGAGTGTGACCGTGTGATAATAGAGAAAATTGCTATTGGCAGACCAGACGACAGCATCGTTACTAGCCACACCTTGAGAGAGCAAAGGAATAGGTGTGCCGCCATCTGTGGGTAATAGCGACAGGGATGAACTGGCAGGATTGCTGCTAAGGGGCGTTGTCAGTGCCAGGAAATGTCCATTGGGCGAGGGTATGGCAAGTGGTGTAATGGGCGAAGGGCCACGGCGAAGCGCGATAACTGGTGTTGTCGTAGCCAGATTAGCGGAAGCAGCACGATAGACGACTAGTGGCCCATCAGGCTGTTGCGCTGTGCTAAACATGACCGTGTAGAGCAGATCATAGGGATGCCCGACCCAATTGCCCCGCGTGGCAAGGGCGGAACGGGAGATAGGCTGATGGGAAGAAGCGGAAAGGGCTGTATGCATGGCCCAGCCCAATGTTAGTGATAGGAAAAGTGCCAGCAGTGCAATGAGCAGGAATGTTTTTTTCACGAATGCTTATACCTCACGACATTAACAAGAGGCTTCATGTATCCCCTATTACCAGCATACTCAGCACCCCCAAAAATTTTGGTAAGTGCGTCAATGATTTGCTCAGTGGTACAATGACAACAGGTAGCATTCTTATCCTGTTGAATTCATTAGAAGTGATCGAGATATATGCAAGGTACAGAACAACAAACAACGGGACGTGGTCTCCCTTTGATGATTGTATGTGGTGTTGGCGCGGGACTCTTGAGCGTGCTACTCAATGTGGGTATTACGCTGTTCAACTCGCCCACTTATCAGCGCGTTGCCGCCGAGGGTAGCAAAGTGCAGGTGGGGTTGGCCTATACGCTGGTGGGGTTGGAGTGTGTCAATTTTCTGCTCACGCTGCTCATCTGCTTCTTTGCTGGTTTGATTGTTGGTAGAGCCACACTTCAGCGCCGCCTGGGCTTTTACGCTGGCGCTATTGCTGGCCTGATTACCTATCTTGCCAGTTTCGTGGTGCGCTACATTCCCAACTATCCTGGTAACGTATCGGCAAGCACGACTGGTACCACTCAGGTTGTAAGTGGCATCGTCGTTACTATTATCTTCCTATGCATCTGGGGCTTTATTGGCGGTCTGATTGGTCGCTGGGGAGCCGTAACAGGCACACGCCATCATCCCGCTTATACTAAAGTCGAAGCGGAGCGCATGGAAAATGAAGGATAGTTGAAATGAAAGTCTTGACGATTTTTACAGCGTTCATAACTTGCTCCTCTGCTAGATGTTCTCTTTTCTATTTACACGATTGAGGAGCCTTATGAGGGAAGGATAATTTGCGTCTAATCAAAGAAGAGGTGCTTATGGTAACGTACTCTCATAAGCACCTCTTCCACTTTCTGGCTGAAAGTGCTAGCTCTCGACGATCTCGACGGAGAACAACTTGTCGCCGGGTTGGCGATCACGTTGTGGGTCGCGCTCACGAATAGATTGCAGGACATCCATACCCTTCGTGATCTGGCCGAAGACGCCGTGTTTGCCGTTCAGGTGCGGCGTTGGGCCATAGGTGATGAAGAACTGCGAGCCGTTAGTATTGGGACCGGCATTCGCCATTGAGAGAATACCAGCTTTGTCGTGTTTGAGCGATAAGGCACCGCGCTCGTCATTAAATTTGTAGCCGGGACCGCCGCGACCAGAGCCTTCAGGATCGCCACCCTGAGCCATAAAACCGCCGATAACGCGGTGGAAGGTCGTGTTGTTGTAGAAGCCATCACGTGCCAGGAAAACGAAGTTGTTGACGGTTGCAGGTGCCTGGGCCGCGAAGAGTTCGATATCGATGTCGCCCTTCTCGGTGTGCATGATAGCTGTGTAGTGCTTCGCCGGATCAATCTGCATTGCAGGCGCTTCACGATATTGTTTTGCCACAATCCTACTCCTTACGAAGCCATGGCGACAATCAGATGATTGATAACGTCAGGCTTAATACTTTTACTTGCCGCACTGTCGCCTGGGCCTTGAATAGACTGTACTATTTTCATGCCCTGGACGACGTGTCCAAATAGATTATACTGCTTTTGTAACGAACTGGTATTGTTGGTCACGTCGATGAAGAATTGGCTTCCGCTGTTGGCTGTTCCCGTGGACGGTTTAGCCATTGCGATAGTGCCAGCAGTGTAGTTACCCTGCACCGGTTCCGCTGGAATGCTATAGCCAGGGCCACCGGAACCTGTGCCGGTGGGATCGCCGGACTGGATGATACGGAAGGTGCCGGTTTGCAGCACGCGATGGAAGGTCAGACCATCATAGAAATGGTGCTGCGCCAGAAAAACGAAGTTGTTGACTGTGTTTGGGGCAAGCTTGGGATCGAGTTCGACGACGATGAGACCGCGATTGGTATTGATGCCCGCACAATAGGTTTTGCTTTGATTGATGCTCATCGCGGGTGCTGCTTTATAGGTATGTTGGGTAGCCGCGATGGTGGTGGAACTGGGTGCAGCCGCTGTATCGGTAATCTGCTTGAGTACACTGGCTTGCAGGCAAGGTGAAGCCAGCGCGGACTTTTTAGCGAGTGCGAAAGGGCCAGCATGGTTATAATAGAGGGCCATGATCCCTACCAAAATGATAGCCAGGATAAAGGCAGTGGCCCAGGGGTAACGGGCAATACCACGGGCAGGAGGCTTATAGCCGGGTCCGTATTTGCGTGATGCGTTATCTACCTCTATTTTCGGTGGTTGCGTGGCGTGCGCTCGCGCTATTCTGGCGGCACGCTTTGTTTCGGCACGTTTACTTGTCTTAGGCATACGATTAGTATGAAACTCCTTCTCTGGTAAAGCACGAACCCATGTGTCATTCTTAACGCATATAATAAACGTCTCTTGGGGTTGGGTCAAGCCCTGAGTTTAGAGCATAGGAGTTTATCGCACTGATGCCGCGACTTTCTTCACGCCGATCTCGCTTTTCCGATTAATTCGCCTATCACGCAACTTCTCCCACAGAAAATACCTTGTCCACTTTTCGGTAGAATGGTCCATTTCTTTTAATACTATTGTTGTCAGGTCGGTGTATTGTAGTGCCATTAGTTCAGCAATGCCGTTCAACTCCAGTGTCCTAATGCCAGTATGCTGGTGTCCGTCGCGTTCGGCTAGTAGTAGAACCACTTCCTGCTGAATATCCTCGAAGATCAATTTTTTGAAGGTGATAAGCGTGATAGAGGTATAGTAGTGACTTAGAAAATAGCGCAGTTCAGCGGCGTAATTGACTTGTAATAGTTCGGCTGGAATAATCATTGCTAATCGACCACCAGGATTGAGCAGTAGAGAGGCGGCAACAAGAAAAGGTACCCAGGTATTGGTCAGACGGTTAGGGTGTAAACCGGCCCGTTGCATCAAATAGAAGGCGATACGGCGTTGTTCTTCTGGAAAGTTTTGATAGCGTACAAAAGGTGGGTTGCCGATAATGGCATCGAAAAGACGTTTATCGTTGAGATGAGTATGGCAATAGGCAAAGAAGTCTCCGTGATGAATAGGGATAGCAGGCATATCGTTCTCAATTTGGTTGAGACGTTCTGTGGCTTTGATTGCTTCAAGAGGGTCGAACTCCACGCCTTGCAAAAGATGGGGTAATAAAGCCTTGTTTGTGCCATGCGCTAACAAAGTTTCAGCAGCGGCTGCAAGCAATATACCATCGCCGCAACTTGGCTCTAAAATCTGTGCTGTAGCAGTTTGAATAGCCCAACGTGCTAGAAAATCCGCGATAGGCTTTGGTGTGTAGTACCCGCCGCGCAGCTTCTGATATGTTGCAAGCGGTTTCATAAAATATCCCCATCTCCCTATGCTATCTTTGCTCCACTATTCTTATTGAGAGGTGAAAAATAAGGTGTAGGGACCGATTTATCGCGTCCAAACCACTGGTTCGTGTGATCCTCGTGGGAAAACGCAATTCCAAGTAACGTTGATCCACGCGCTCGACACGAATAACAGGTTCGGACGCGATAAATCGGTCTCTACTAGGGATAGCATTCTGTTAGTTAGCAGCACTAACTTCTACTACAGAGGGTGTGGTCTGCGCCAGACGCAAGAGCCAGGGGCCGAGACGATTAGCTTCCAGGTGTGCTATCTGCACCAGGCTCTTCTGGTTGCGCCGCACCAGGTAGCCGCGACCAGGGGGTAGATCGCTCAGGCGTACACCAAAGACGGGTTGCTCTGTGGGATCGCCGCCCAGGATGATGCCCAGGCGTGTGGCTCTTACCTGCTGCAAGAGGGGATCGCTGCGTGTGAGGTCGCTGGGCGCACCCGCAACGATGAGGTGCAGATGTAGCTCACGCGCTTTGAGCAGAAATTCTTTCAGGTCGTTCAAGGGATTGCGTGTTAGTGTACCAAGCTGGTCGTAGTCGTCGATCAGCAGTACCAGTGGTGTCATGGTGGTTCCAAGCATTTCGTCGCTATCATCTTGAAGTCGCTCTGTCTCTTCCTGTAACTGGACGGCGCGTTGACGCAACTCGCTTTTCAGCGTATCAATTAGTGCTATCAGGCGTGCCTCGCTATCGGCATAGCGCAGGTTGGGCAGGCGGCGGAGCAGACGCGAACTGCGGCGTAAATCAATATGCATGATCTGAGCATGGCGATATTCAGGGCAGGAAAGCATAAGGATGAGTGTCTGTAATACGCTGGTACGCCCGCTGCCGGGGCCACCCGCTATGATGGCATGAGGCGTATCATAGCTTAATTCAAGGATGATTGGCTGCAAGGTGAAATCTTCCAGACCCAGGCGCGGACGCAATGTTTGTATTCGGTAACACTCATTGAGCGGTTTTGTATGTGAGATGGCTTCCATCAAGAAATAATCGGCACGTACATAGTCTGGCAGAAGCTTGATAGCGGATGCTTGTAGCTGTTTGGGTATTTGACAGCGTTGCTGGAGTAGTGTCACTAGTTCGTCAAGCTGGCGCGTCTGCTCATCGTCGTCTTCACCCGCAGTTGGCAAGGCGATCTGCACCTCTTCCAATGTTTTACTGCGTATATAGCCACGTCCGGGTAGTGTGGCATCGATATGAGCGGCGTCATATTTGCCAAGCAATACTAACGAATCGGTGGTTTCAACCAGGCGCAGGCCGATACGCAGCTCGATCTGACTCATCAGTTGTGTGGTAATGGCAACTGGGCGATCTATGGTTAAGACGAGATAAACGCC